>JBQCHB010000509.1:0-4827 GCA_051955075.1 Flavisolibacter sp. | reverse complement strand
ATTTTGACACATTATATCCTTCATGAGCTGCTCCCGTTCTACAAAACGAATCATATATATCATCATAGTTAGTTGTAATAAGTATTTTAGGGTCAATCTCTAAAATTGATTCATGAATTTTTGAAGGTTTATATCTTGGAATAACTAATTCTTCCCTAATAAATGCAGAAAAATCAGCAGGGGAAATATTTTTCTTGATTACCTCCGCAGCTTCAAGATATTTTTCTTTTTGTATGTAGTCCTCAATAGTCGGTAAATCTGTTCTATCTGCCATCAAATCAATTAAGCTTTGTAAAAATGCAGACCAAGTTGGAGGCGATTTTGAGTCATCCTGAGAAAGGCAGCCAGCTGATGCACCAGAACCAATAAAAACAATGCATCGTCTTGATGCTAATTCTGCAACGAGAGCTTTTGGCCAATTCATGAGCTATGTTTTTGAAGGTTTTCAAAAATGTTGCTCACGATCCGGGTCAGAATGGTGGTGAAATCTTCTTGCTGTCGAAATTGCGTTCCCACTAGGCCATCTATCCCTTTCAATTTTGAAATAGGACAGGAGTTTGACTGTGCCAGTGGTATCAAACTATAAAGGTGTGGCACATCACCAAGTTTTAAATGGGATGCGTCTAAATTTGGGTTTATAAAGCTGCGCAAACTCTGTTCAACTACCTGAGGTACGTTGTTAATGATTTCTTCGTATGCTCTGGTAGGGCGTCGTACACCTTGCTTACTTTTGGTTATATACTGCTGCACAGTATATCCAAGATACCCATTCTTAATTTTAACTTCATTGCTTATGTTAAACGAATGAAGTCGTCCTTTGAAACGTTCTTCAGATAATTCTAAAGATTTTTCATAAAGGTTAATCCATCCGGATAACCATTCACTAATGTTCCTAATGCCAAGTATGCTGAAAATATCTGTTCCCATTGGTGTAATAAAATAATCACAACCAATTAAGACACTCCTGTTGATTGAACCTAGACTCGGACCTAAGTCATAGAATACAAAATCATAACTATTTTTAATTTTTTCAATGAGGAAGGAGTTCCAATTTGTTTTTCTTATTCCCCCAATGTCGCCACTTAGAAGTTCATGCCAAGCAGAACCTAACCTGTCTTCAATAATTGAAAATTTTGGATTTCCTGGAATTAGATCCACGTTAAACCTTGTCTCGGAACTTTTTATTGGGATAAATGAATCACTAATTTTTGAATCTCCGTCTTCAATCGGTTGAAGTATGTCACTTATTGTTGTTATTTGCGAAGGAGGATTCTGTTCCCAGTACAGCTCTGTTGCAAACTCTTGACCCATTAAAAGTTGGGTTGTGTTACATTGAGGGTCACAGTCAATTACTAAAACCCTTTTTTGCATTTTATCGGAGATAAAGGCGGCTATATTATTTGTCAAGGTTGTTTTACCCACGCCTCCTTTATTGTTAAACATGGCAATTGTAGTCATACTCTGTCATTTATTATTTCGGCCAACTCAAAAATATACGAAAGTCTTTAGCTTGGCAATTCGGCAAACAATTTTCCCAAACCATTTAAGATTAAGCACATATCCGTTTAAACGAAAGTTTTTTTACTACCCAAAACTTTCGCAAATACAACTTTCGCTATTTTAAATCCAAATCGCCAGGAGGGCTTATCACCGGCAACATGTTATAGTTGGTAACATGCCAATAGAGAAGTGTTGTTGTAATATCATTATGCCACTGCCATCCTGAGCTTATAACTCGCTACACGATCACGCATTTGCCGGTCCACACACTACAATCCCCAACATTCCTTTAAACTAATATAGCCTTGTAAATAGGCCCAACGCAAAATCTCGCTACTATCGCTGGCGCCGGCTAAGCGGTTAATGGTTCTTTTGGCCCGCCTTACCTTCGACAGGCTGGCATACAGCTCGTCTACAATTTGTTCCAGCGTTCTTCCTAAGCATAGTTTCAATAATACTTTCAGCGTAAACTCGTCCGGCTCTTTTTCGCCTCTAAACTTGCCGATGTGCAGGTGCTGGCATTCGGGGGGTATAAATAAATTGCCCTGGTGCACCCAGTTAAGGCAATGCCTCAGCTCTGCGTTGGGGGCATTTTTAGATACCAGGCCCATGGCTGCTTCTTTTAGCATGCGCCGGGCATGGTAGGCCATATCGTGGGTGGCCCGAACAATAATGCGGGTATTGGGGCAGTGGTCCAGCACCTGCTGGCAAAGCTGCAGAATGCACATACCCGGCAGGTGCACATCTATAATAATAAGGTGGGGTTGGTGCTGCTTCGATGCATACAGCACTTCCTGTGCGTTGGCAGCTGTGTGAAGCAGTTGGTAATCGTGGTGGTTTTCGCGGATGAAGCCCTCCAAAGCATCGCGGCAGGAATCAACACTGTCGGAAATTATAACGGTTATGGCAGGCATGTACAGTAAGTTTTGGTTTTACTAACATATGCACATTTTTTGAAACATCAAAGAAATAGGAGAGAAAAGTTTAATAAGAGGGAGGAGGGAGGAGGCCGGAGGTAGGAGGTCGGAAGTAGGAGGTCGGAGGTAAGATGTCAGATGTCAGATGTAGGATGTAGGATGTCCGATGTAAGAAGTGGGAGGGCGGAGGTAAGAGGCAAGAGGTAAGAGGTAAGAGGTAAGAGGTCGGAGGTCGGAGGTCAGATGTCAGAGGGTTTTCCAGTTTTCGTAAAGCTTGTAAATTTTTGCCCCAAGCATATCGCATTGGGCATACAAGCTATCGTATAGTTCAGGAGAAAGATATTTGCAATCTTTTGCAAACATCAGCCATAGCTTCGATTCTTCCAGCGAACCCATACTATATATTAAATGCTTTTTAAACTCGTTCTCGTATATGCGCTTATCCCATCCTTCGGCTATATTGGCCGCAATTGACCTGGATGCCCGCACTACCTGGTCAGTTAAAGAATATCTTTCTTCCTTTGGAAATTCCGTGGATACATTAAAAACATCCATAGCGAAAGAATAGGAGAGGTTGAATACTTCCAGGTTTGAAACAGACTTGATCATAGCAGGCTGGTTTTAATCTAATTTACAAATTGCTTTCAACATACAATCTCCCATTTTTTTACTTCCCACCTCTAATCTCCTACTTCCTACCTCCAATCTCTTACTTCCTACTTCCGACCTCCTACCTCCGACCTCTGACCTCCAACTTCCTCCCTCCTCCACACAGTTTCTTTTTTGCTCCAAAGAGTTTCTTTTGCGCAGCATATAAATTCTTTTGTACCCAATACAAATTCTTTTGTCCTCCACACAACTTCTTTTTAGCAGGACACAACTTCTTTTCTGCTCAATACAACTTCTTTTCTGCTCCAAACAATTTCTTTTCCGCTCAATAGAATTTCTTTTTTGCTCCATACAACTTCTTTTGAGCTCCATAGAATTTCTTTTGTGCTCTAAACAATTTCTTTTGAGCCCAATAGAATTTCTTTTCTGCAGCACACAATTTCTTTTGTGCAGCACACAATTTCTTTTCTGCGGGATACAATTTGTTGAAACCCCGTTTAAAAAACAGCTACGGCTCATGTAAATAACATGTACCGCTCAAAAAAATGCACACCGGTGCTCAAATAAATGAGCGGAGGTGCGCAAAAATGAGAGCTGTAACTGTATTGCAGGGGCGGAGAATTATGGCAAATTTTGCTCCCGGTCACACTATTTAAAAAACCAAAAAAATCCAATTCGCATGAAGAAAATTAAATTCGAGTATCGGTACTATACCGATGGAACCATCCTTGTTTTTAGTAAAACGGTGGTGATAGCCCTGACTGCAAATGCTTTCTTCCCCACTATCTCCCCCACATTGGCAACCCTGCAAACGGCCATAACGGCCTACGATGATGCCCTTGCCCTGGCAAAAGAAGGCGGTAAAGCCAACATTGGCGCCAAAAATGCCCGCAAGCAGGAGCTGATCGTTATTCTGGACAGCATTGCCCTCGACCTGATGAAGACGGCGGACGGCAACGAGGAAATGCTGCTGACAACAGGCTACCCGCTTACTAAATCGCGGCAGCCAAAGCCACCTATGGGTGTTCCTGTTATTGGTAAAATTGAAAATGGTGAGGGTCTTGGCCAACTGGTGGTAACGGTGCGAACGTTGCCAGGGGCAAGAACGTACATGTTTGAGTACACACCCGAGCCACTAACTGCCGACAGCGAGTGGGCAAGCCAGAACAGCACTTCTATTAAAGCACTTATTTCCGGGCTTGAAAGCGGAAAAAAGTATTGGTGCCGCGTTGTGGCATTGGGAAGCGGAAACCAGGCAATGGTTAGCGACCCGGCACTGTCCCGCATTGTGCAGTAAAGGTTGTTTTTTGAAGAGAAACTAAAGCCACTTGAAAGAGTGGCTTTTTTGTTTGGGGTTTGGGGGTTTAGAGTTTTGGGTTTTAGGTTTTAGGTTTTGGGTTTTAACCGCAGCGTACACGGCGAACGCAGCGGTTTGTAGTAAAATGGAAGGGGTTTGTGCAGACACAAGGCGGTAGCAATAGAGGTTATCTGATAGCGATCCATTTCGTTGTTTGAAAGGTTGGCGGCTTAATGTTGTGGTGGTGTTCTCTATTGTTTTCAAAGTCCGCTTTGGTGTTTTTTTGTACAAGGTTGCTTTATACTTCTATTTTTGAAATGCTGGTTCGCTGCCCTACATTTATTGCTCTATCCCTTTAAACCTTTGGGTAAATGAGAAAAAGATTTGCGTTCTTTTGGCTGATTGTATTTGCGTTCTCCTTATCGTCTTTGAGCCAGGAAATAGAAAACAGGATGATTTCGTGGACACAGCAAAATCCAATAGAAAAATTATACCTGCATATTG
>JBQCHB010000508.1:0-9255 GCA_051955075.1 Flavisolibacter sp. | reverse complement strand
CGATCCAACTCCGTTTGTAAATGGCTCTAAAGATGCTAATGAATTGGCCATATTTGCTGAACGCTCCAAAGAGTTTGTGTATGAAGGCAAGCGTTGGTATGACCTGCGCAGGATGAAATATGGAAATGACCCTTTAGTATTTATAAGTCCTAATCATCCTTATGGCGTGTTAGATAAAGCAACCCAGGGTTACAAAGTTCTGTGGCCTATAGAGCCCGCTATCTGGACAAATGATCCTTTGGTGGATCAAACACCGGGTTATCCAACTGCAAAGCCTTAGTAATAACAGCTCCCGAGGTTTCAAAACCTCCGCGGCTTAAAAGATATCAAAATAAATTTCTCATATAGCAGCATAGTAATCGTCGCCGGGGATATTCTTATCCCTGGATTTTATTTCTTTTCTTAATTTTCTTATTTCAATAAAAATGACTACTACATCTAAACAACATTTACAGGGACTGATTGCAGCACCTTTTACACCCATGCAAAAAGATGGTTCTCTCAATCTGTCAATGATCCCTGGTTATTATCAAATGTTGAAAGCGAATGGTGTTACCGGTGCTTTTATTTGCGGTTCCACTGGCGAAGGCGTTTCCATGACCACTAAAGAAAAAATGGCTGTGGCCGAAGCATGGGCCTCGTGTACCAAATCTGATCCTGATTTTAAAGTAATGACATTATTGGGCGGCACCAGCATAGCCGATTGTAAAGAACTGGCAAAACATGCCGGAGAAATCGGTTTGTATGCAGTTTCTTTTACCGCACCTTTTTATTTTAAACCGGCCGGTGTAGATATGCTGGCCAAAGCCTGTGCAGAAATAGCAGCCGTAGTGCCTGACATGCCTTTTTACTATTATCACATTCCCGTACTTACAGGTGTAGGTTTTGCCATGTACGATCTGTTGCAGGCTATAGATGGAAAAGTGCCCAACTTCGCCGGCATCAAATACACCCATGAAGACTTTATGGATTTCCTTTCCTGTATTCATTTTCAAAATGGTAAGTACGATATGTTGTGGGGCAGAGACGAAAACATGTTATCAGCATTGGTGCTGGGCACCAAAGGTGCTGTAGGCAGTACATTCAATTATGCAGCGCCACTTTATTATAATTTAATAGAAGCGTTTAACAACGGCGATTTGAAAAAGGCGCAACAACTGCAGCAACAATCTATTGACATGATACGCCTGCTGGGTAAATATGGCGGTATTGCCACTGGTAAAGCCTATATGAAATTGATAGGTGTGGATTGCGGCGAGTTTCGTCTTCCTGTTAAAAATATGAGCACCGAACAACTTGAACGCTTCAAAACAGATGTTGAACAATTAGATTTCAGTAGCTTTTCGTCGCGGATGCCGACAAAGCTTACTGCCTGAATAAAATGAATCGTTTAACGACATTTCTTCTTTCTATACTCATGCTTTTCTCTTTTTCTTCTTTAGCGCAAAAGAAGCAGGCTATTGCTTTGCAATGGAAAATAGCGGGTGAACTGCCTGCTGCGAACGGACTTACATCTCTGGGTATAGCCGGGCCCGTAGCGGGTGTGCATAATAACGTATTGATTGTTGGCGGCGGCGCTAATTTTCCTTACGGAATGCCTTGGCGGGGTGGTGCAAAAAAGTACTATGATGATGTGTTCGTGTTTGAAAAAAATAAGGACAGTATCGTTTACACTAGTCAAACCTTCCATCTTCCATTTACATTGGCTTATACAGCTAATTGTTCCACACCGCAAGGCATTGTTTGTGCTGGTGGCGAAAACGCAGAGGGCCTCAGTAAAAAAGTAATGTTGCTGCAGTGGAATGAAAAGGCAAAAGACCTGGCTATAAAAGATCTTCCTGATCTTCCTTTTGCTGTTACTAATGCATCCATAACGTACACAAACGGACTGATTTATCTGGCTGGAGGAGAGATAGTACATGGCGTTTCCAATCACTTTTTGTCACTTGATTTAAATAATATAGAAGGAGGCTGGAAACAATTGCCTTCACTTCCCAGGTCGGTTTCGCATGCTGTGATGGTGGTGCAATCAAATGGTCATCATAATTGCATTTATTTGATTGGCGGAAGAAAGAAAAAAGAAAATACTCCAAGTGATTTATACGCTTCGGTTTTTCAGTTTGATTTTACTACTAATCAATGGACTGAAAAAAAATCGCTTCCTTATGCATTATCAGCAGGTACAGGCATCGCAACAGGCAATAATTCTATTCTTTTGTTTGGTGGCGATAGGGGAGAAACGTTTCACAAAACAGAATTGCTGATTACAGCTATCAATGCTGAAAAAGATAGTGTAAAAAAGCAACAACTTATTCAGCAAAAGGCAGCGCTGCAAGCATCGCATCCCGGGTTTAGTAAGGAAATATTGTTGTATAATACCATAGAAAATAAATGGATGAAAGACGGCTGCATTCCATTCCATGTTCCAGCCACAACCACTGCTGTTATGTGGGGCGGCGATGTAATTATTCCAAGCGGAGAGATCAAAGCTGGCGTTCGAACACCGCAAATTTTAATGGCAACCCTCGTACGTTTTTAAACTTCGAGGCCTTTTCAAAACAAAACGCTGAACTATTTTAATGAATGACAAGAAAACAGGAAAGGTATTAAATTTCCCTTCAGGGGTTAGAGGCACATATCCCTGGGTTGTTGTAGGACTGTTGTGGGTAGTGGCTCTGCTCAACTACATGGACAGGCAAATGCTTAGCACCATGAAACCATCCATGCAAATTGATATTGCGGAACTGCAATCGGCTACCAACTTCGGCTACCTCATGGCTATTTTCTTGTGGATATATGGTTTCATGAGTCCTGTGTCTGGCATCGTTGCCGATAAGTTCAACCGCAAATGGCTCATTGTAGTAAGTCTTTTTGTTTGGAGCGGTGTTACCTATGCCATGGGTTATGCTACTACGTTCAATCAGCTCTATTGGTTGCGAGCCATCATGGGCATAAGCGAAGCCTTGTATATTCCGGCAGGTTTGTCGTTGATTGCCGATTATCATTCATCCAAAACACGTTCGCTTGCTATCGGTGTCCACATGACAGGGCTTTACATGGGGCAGGCTCTTGGCGGATTTGGTGCCACCATCGCTGCAAAATATTCGTGGCATACAACCTTTCATTCGTTTGGTATTATAGGCATTGTGTATGCACTTGTTTTAATTTTTTTCTTGCGTGAAATAAAAACACCCGATGAAAAGCAACCGCCGGACGCCATAACGATAAAAGAAAAATCATCGCTGTTTAAAGGACTAGGATTATTATTCACCAACGTTTCATTTTGGGTGATTCTTTTTTATTTCGCCATTCCCAGCCTGCCCGGGTGGGGTATTAAAAACTGGCTGCCTACACTGTTTGCCAACAAGCTGCATATTGATATGTCGCAGGCCGGTCCGCTGTCCACCATTACCATTGCTGCTTCATCATTTTTGGGTGTCATCTTCGGCGGCATTTTATCAGACAGGTGGGTGCAAAAAAATATTCGGGGAAGGGTGTACACCAGCGCCATTGGTTTAGGCTTAACCATTCCTTCCTTGTTATTAATTGGTTTCGGACATTCGTTGTTTAACATTATTACGGCTGCCTTTTGTTTTGGTTTTGGTTATGGCATGTTTGATGCCAACAACATGCCTATTCTTTGCCAGTTTGTTTCGGCAAAAAATCGTGCAAAAGCTTATGGCCTCATGAACATGGTAGGTGTGTTTGCCGGTGCTTTTATTACTGACGTATTGGGCAAGTCGACTGATGCTGGTAATCTTGGAAAAAGTTTCGCCATGTTATCGGGCATTGTGTTGATTGCTCTATTGATTCAGCTTTATTTTTTGCGTCCAAAAGTGAATGATTTTGCAGATGCAGAGAACGAAAAAAATTATAAGCGCATTGAAGAAATTTAATTTTTATGTACTAAGCTGTATTGCTACTATGAAGCGTTCCTTGCGACGCTCCGTTCAACTACAGAATCCCGATAGCTACCGGGACTTATCATCAAAGTTTTACGTAGCCAACACAGCAATGCGCTGCGACCTTGCGCCTTTGCGTGAAATAAAAGTTTATGAAAGATGTGGTTTGTCATTTATAAAGCTTTATACTATCATTTTTTTGTGTTTATGCAGCTTCATTTCGTTTGCACAAAACACTTCTATCAAAATTGCCTGCATCGGCAATTCAGTTACTTATGGTTTAACGCATAAAGACCCGCAGCTAACTTCTTATCCTACGCAACTGCAAAAATTATTGGGTGAAAAATATCTTGTAAAAAATTTTGGTCATAGTGGCGCAACACTTCTGCGCAAAGGACACAACCCTTATTCTAAAACAAAAGAATTTGAATCGGCTCTCGCATTCCACCCGGATATTGCTGTTATTCATTTAGGTTTAAATGATACCGATCCGCGTAACTGGCCCAACTACGGCGATGAATTTGCTGCCGATTATTCCTGGCTCATTGATACGATAAGAAAAGTAAATCCTGCAGTAAAAATTTTTATCTGCAGGCTCACGCCCATTTTTAACGGCCATCCACGTTTTTTATCGGGAACAAGAGACTGGTTTTGGCAAATACAGGAACAAATTCCACAAATAGCCAAAGCCAATAAAACCGGTTTAATAGACCTTCATACGCCATTATACTCCCGCCCCGAATTATTGCCCGACAATTTGCATCCTAATGCAGAAGGCGCTGCTATTTTGGCCAAAACTGTTTATCAAAAACTTACCGGTGATTTTGGTGGCTTGCAATTGCCAACTGTGTTTGCCTCGCACATGGTATTGCAAAGAAATAAACCGATAAAGTTTTATGGTACTGCCAACGGCAATGAAAAGATTACGGTTGCTTTCAATGGGAAAAAGCAAACTGTTGTAGTGAATGAAAATGGAAACTGGCAAACCTCTTTCACTGCTATGCAGGCCGGTGGTCCTTTTCAGGCAACCATATCATCAGCCAATAAAACAATTGTGCTGGATGATATATTGATTGGAGAGGTATGGCTTTGCTCTGGCCAAAGTAATATGGCGTTTCCTTTACGGTCTGCTATTAATGATAAAGATGAAATGCTGCAGGCGCAAAATAATGAAACCCTTCGCTTGTTAAATAAGAAAGTGCTTGCCGAAACTGATAACACCGCATGGGATTCGGCAACGCTGGGTAAGGTAAACAAGCTGCAATATTTTTCAGGCACATGGCAAAAATGTGATTCATTAGCTGCGAAATCTTTTTCTGCGGTAGCGTATTATTTCGCCAAAAAGCTACAACAGCAATTGCATGTTCCCGTTGGATTGATTGAAGTAGCTGTGGGTGGTTCTGATACAGAATCGTGGATTGACCGTTACACCATGGAACACGATGCTGAATTAGTGAATGAATTATACAACTGGCGCAAGTCTGATTTTTACCAACCCTGGGTAAGAGAAAGAGCCGATACAAATTTGAGGAACAGCACGAACCTAAAACAACGCCATCCTTACGAGCCTTGCTATAATTATGAAGCGGGCATCGCTCAATTTATAAATTTTCCAATCGCTGGCGTTATCTGGTACCAGGGTGAAAGCAATGCACACAATATTGAATTGCATGAAACTGTATTTCCAAAACTGGTGGAGAGCTGGAGAAAAAAATGGGGTTACGAATTTCCTTTTTATTATGTGCAGTTGTCATCGCTCAATCGTCCATCGTGGACAGCGTTTCGCAACAGCCAGTTGCAATTGCTTAAAGCCATTCCTAACAGCGGCATGGCGGTAAGCAGCGATGTTGGCGATTTCAACAATGTGCATCCCCGTCATAAAAAAGAAGTAGGGGACAGGCTTGCCCGGTTGGCTTTAGATTTTACCTACAAACAAAAAAGCATAGTGCCTTATGGACCTATGCTTTTAAAAGCCCAAAAGCAAAATAACCACGTAGTCGTTTCATTTGACTACACAGGCGCACAATTACAAACAGAAGATGGAAAACCGTTGCGTGGTTTTATGCTGCGCAATGAAAAAGGAGAGGAGCGAGAAGCAAATGCTTTTATTCAAAAAAACAAAGTGGTCATTCCGCTTGATAAAAATGAAAAGCCGGTTTCTGTATTGTATGGATGGAAACCTTATACAGACGCTAACCTTGTAAACGAAGAACAACTACCTGCTTCCACTTTTAAAATAATTATTCAATGAAAAAACTGATTGTAAGTATACTTGCCTTTTGTGGTGTTATCGCTGGTTTTTGCCAGGAGAAAGTTCCTGTTTTTGTTTCAGGCACCGAAGGACATAAAAGTTACCGCATCCCTGCTATCATAGGCTTGCCCGATAAAGAGTTGCTTGCTTTTTGTGAAGGCCGGCTAAACGGTGCCGGCGACTTTGGCGATATCAACATTGTGATGAAACGCAGCAACGATGGAGGCAAAACCTGGACGGCATTGCAAACCATTGTAGATGCTGATTCTTTGCAGGCAGGCAATCCTGCGCCTGTGGTTGATTGTACGGACCCTGCTTATCCAAAAGGGAGAATTTTTTTGTTTTACAATACAGGCAATAATCACGAAGGCGAAGTGAGAAAAGGCCATGGCCTGCGTGAAGCCTGGTATAAAACTTCAACCGATAATGGCCGCACCTGGAGTGAAGCGGTGAACATTACTACGCAAGTACATCGGCCCAGGCAGCCACAGCTAAATGCGGCTTACGATTTTACAGAAGACTGGAGAAGCTATGCCAACACACCCGGACATGCCATGCAATTTCAAAATGGGAAATACAAGGGAAGAATCTTTATAGCAGCCAATCATTCTGCAGGTGATCCGCAAAAGCAGTTTAGCGATTATGCTGCGCATGGATATTACACCGATGATCATGGGAAAACATTTCATCTCGGCGCAACGGTTAATATTCCTGGCAGTAATGAATCTATGGCAACAGAATTAAGTGGTGACAAATTAATGATGAACAGCCGGAACCAAAAAGGTGATGTTCGTGCAAGAATAGTTTCTATCAGCAGCGATGGCGGCGCCACCTGGGACACGAGCTATTTTGATCAAACTTTAATTGATCCCGTAAACCAGGGAAGCATTTTAACGGTTGGAAAGAAAAACGGAAAGAATATTCTTGCCTTTTGCAATGCCGCCAATACAAAGCGCAGGGACGACCTTACACTGCGCATTAGCTACGATGACGGAAAAACCTGGAGTAAATCATTTGCTATAGATAAAGGTGAAGAAGGGAGCAAAGGCGATTTTACAGCTTATTCTGATTTGGTAAAATTGAGTAAGAAGAAAATTGGTGTTTTGTATGAAAGAAACGGATATAAAGAAATTGTTTTTACGGTCGTGAAATGGAAGTGAAAGGGGTAAGTTATACATTATAAACTTTGAGAAAAGAATTTTACAGGATGAGCTATACAAAACAAGATTTGATTGCATTGGAAAATTTTTATTCTAATCAATTAGTGAACGATACTGTTCCATTTTGGTTTCCCCGTTCTTACGATAAAGAACATGGAGGTTTTTTGTTGATGCGTGATGCAGATGGAAGCTTAATTGATGATGATAAAGCTGTTTGGATCCAGGGCCGCGCCACGTGGTTGTTATCCACACTATACAACACGGTGGAAAAAAAACAAGAGTGGCTGGATGGAGCGAAACTGGGTTATGATTTTTTGAACAAACATTGTTTTGATGAAGACGGACAAATGTTTTTTCATGTAACAAGAGCTGGAAAACCCATTCGCAAACGCCGCTATTTTTTTTCTGAAACGTTTTATGTGATTGCCGCTGCCGCTTATGCCAAAGCAAGTGGTGATGAAGAAGCGGCAAAAAATGCAAGGAGAATGTTTGGAGAATGTATTGCTTATGCCAGCGGTGAAAAAAAGCTGGCGCCAAAGTTTACCGGCACACGTCCATCAAAGGGTATCGGTGTGCCTATGATTATGATGAACACTGCGCAACAGTTAAGAGAAACGATTGGTGATGAACGCTGCGATGCATGGATAACAAAATGGATAGCTGAGATAGAAAAGGATTTTGTAAAAGATGATATTCAATGTGTGATGGAACAGGTGGCGCCAGATGGCAGCATCATTGACCATATTGACGGACGAACACTCAATCCCGGCCATGCTATTGAAGGCGCCTGGTTTATTTTGCACGAAGCCAGATACCATAACAACGATCCGCACCTGATTGAGTTGGGTTGCAAAATGCTGGATTATATGTGGGAGCGGGGCTGGGACAAAGAACACGGCGGCATTTTATATTTCCGCGATGTGTACAATAAACCCGTGCAAGAGTACTGGCAGGATATGAAGTTCTGGTGGCCGCATAATGAAGTCATCATTGCTACGTTATTGGCTTATTTAATGACGGGTAACAAAAAATATGCGCAATGGCATAAAATGGTACATGATTATTCTTACCAGCATTTTCATGACAAGCAACATGGCGAATGGTTTGGCTATTTGCACCGTGATGGTAGCCTTGCGCAAACAGCTAAAGGAAATTTATTTAAAGGGCCTTTTCATTTGCCGAGACAGGAATGGTATTGTATGCAGGTTTTAAAGGACTATATTACGAACCTAACATGAAAAAAGATTATTCTGCTCAGGGTTATTAATTTCTATCCCTTTTCACCCGATAAAGTGATTGTTGAAAAAAGTTCACGCCGTGATATTAAACTAATGGAACAAAAAAACAAGGAGCTACTGCACTCAAACGATTGATGTGAGAAAATCAGGGGCATTTGTTTGGATGGTATTGTAAGAAGTTTTAGCGTCATTAAAAATCACAATCCGGTATTGCGGTAAACATCGTTCATTGACATAGAAAGCTGGATGGTTTGAATGGCCAGCTCAGTGTTTGTCTCATTCAGATCTTCAAACTTCCAAAGATCATCATTCTGTCTTCGAGCTATCTGAATGATACGTTTTTTAGAGTCAATCATAATGTATTCCTTCAAAGAAGGGATTTGGCGATAAAAGAAAAACTTTCGGCCTTTGTCTATGTGTTGTGTAGATGGGGAAAGAATTTCGATGATAACGGATGGATTAGTCAAGGTGTCTAAGCTGTCATCTTCCATTTCCGGTTGTCCGCAAACAATTTGTGCATCAGGATACATATAGGTTTCATGGGATGGAGTGCTGACACGCATGTCGGAGGGTAATATCTGAGAATTTTTATTCTCTAAGTAGCTTCCTATTTTGGAGTAAAGATTAATTGCAATTTGGTTGTGTGCCAGCCTTGCTCCACTCATTGCCTGTACGTACCCGTAGAAATATTCATGCTTTTCTTC
>JBQCHB010000507.1:0-10657 GCA_051955075.1 Flavisolibacter sp. | reverse complement strand
ATGAAAAACTGAGATTGTTGATAACTCTGTGAATAGGTTGATAATCAATAGCAAAAATGACGAACTAGTTGAGAATAATAAACCCTGCCTGGAGAGGAAGGGTTTTGACTTTATGAGAGTTGAAATTTAAACATTCAGATACCATAACACGCTAAGCAGCGTAATCAAAAAAATAATAGTGTGATACAATTCTTTTCCGTGGTCTTTTTGAATTTGTTTTTGTTTCATAGCGGTACGTTAAGAGTTATAAAATACTCATAGGAATGTTGGACGCTATGATTTTTCGTTTAGGGAATTGGTGTTGTTACTGTAATACAATTATAAATTCGAAACGATCAGCAACGATTATGTTGGTTTTCCGGTAGGAGATGGAGGTAATGAGTCAGATAGTAATGTAAACCTAATAACCATTTATTTGTGATGCAATAGGAAATCTACGATGTGAATAAATAACCTGCTGAATTGAGCCATGGCGGAACAAAATCATCATACTTCATTCAAATTTTCTACACCTCAAAAACCAAAAATATATTTTATACTTGCAACCCTAATGCGATTTGAGTAACGCATTTTGATTCTAATTGAATAAAATGATCAGGAAAGTTTTGCCTTTTTTCTTCTGCGTAATGATTTTGCTGCAATGTTTTTTTAGTGATGCACAGGATAGCAGAACACAATATCCATCCTTTTTATCAAACTCTTATTTTAATGTAAACATTGGTTATATCAACTATCCATTTTCCAGTGCGCAGTTAGAACCAGGATATAACGTTGAGTCTATTGAAGTGCCGCATATCGCTGCCCGCATTGTTCTTTTAGGACACCAGTTCAACAAATATTTATCGGCGCAGGTAAGCTATATGCGGCCCGTGAATTTTGTACAATATAAAAATATTAATGGCGATGGGAGAGATTACAGTGTATGGATGCACTTTGGCAGCCTTACTTTAAAATCGCAATTACCGATTAGTAAAAAAATTTCCGTGTATGGCGAAGGTGGCTTAGGCATTGTTACACGCAAGGGATTTGATATCAACACTAAACCTGTGGTGAAAAATGCCAGTTATGGTACGGTGTTTTTAGGTGCCGGCTTTGAATATCACCTGAACAAAAAGTGGGATCTTTTATTGAGCACTTCTTATTCTCCGCCAAGGGAAAAATATAACCAGCCGCATAGCATTTTTTATTCAGCAGGGTTTAGATATAACATGCGGCCACTTTCAGCGCAACAGGTAGAAAAAAATTCGAAAGGCGATTATATTTTTTCAAAAAACCTATTGCAGGTTGGTTATTCTAATAATGTTATTGGTTATGGCATCAACAATTTTGTGTCAGAAACCATTCCTATTTTTTGGGGTGGCGATGCGCAAATTAAAAAGGGCCTGACACTTCGTTATCAACGTAATATTTTTCATACCCGTAAAGTGTTTGCCTTTAACATTGGCGCCAGCACATCGTGGTGGCAAAGTCAGCTGAATAAAGACGAATTTTTTTCATTGGCCTTGTCGCCTATATTCCAGTTTAATATTGTGCGAACAAGGCCTGTTGATATGTATCTTTTTTACTCGGCTGCAGGCCCAAGCTATTTATCAAAAACTTTTATTGACGGCGGCGAAACAGGCAGACATTTTACTTTCCAGGATTTTATGGGGATGGGCTTTTTTATTGGAAAGAAAAAAAGTATCAATGCCGAGATCAATATCAATCATTATTCAAACGGCAATATTTTTACTGATAATCCAGGGCTGAAGATTCCTACTACATTTACACTGGGATATGCATTTTAGTTAGAAACAAGTGTTTCAATATTCGAAAGAGTATTGTTTACCTTATGTATTTCTTTATCCCGTCTTTTGGTTTTCCAATAGGCAAATGGGCTTGTTAGCATTCCGTATAGCTCTGCAAGAGAAAGCTTTTTAGGTATTCCATTGTAACGGCCCAGGAGATTTTTAATATTCCATTTCAATAGCCAGTTTTTCCAAAAGAATGAAATGATGGAAGACCTGCTTATGGTTCTTTTTCTGAAACAATCAATAAGATAACAACCAAAGCTGCGGCCATTATCAAAAATTTGTTTACGCAATGCTTTGTCTTCTCTCCGGTGGTAATGCCATATCAGCATAGACGGATCGTACACAAAAAGATAACTTTTTGCAACAAGCCGGTGAAACATTTCAATATCGCCTCCGCCATGACTTGGTGTGCCTACGTCCAGTGCGGTGTCAAATGCTCCTATCTGCTCAAAAACTTTTTTGCGAAAAGCCATATTGGCGCCAATGCCAAAGCTGCTGGCCCACAGCAATTGTTTTTCACTTAAAATTTCCCTTTTAAATGTCCGTTGCTTAAACCCATGGCCCATACCGCCATAATTTAATTCGAATACTTGTTGTGATTCTGTTTCTAACTCAGCGGGTGCTACGTAGCCGCTGGCGCCCATCACTTGTTTGTCGGAGAAAATTTTTGCAATGGCCTGCAGCCAGGAAGCATCTACCCGCACGTCGTCATCCGTAAAAGCAACAATATCATATTTTGCTTCGGCAATGCCGCGGTTGCGTGCCCAGTCAAGTCCGGGCCTGTCTTCTCTAACATATCGCACTGGCAGGTTCGCTACAAGATTGTACGTGTCATTGCTATCCGGAGCGTTGTCTACAATAATGATTTCGTAATTATTATAATCAAGTGCCGATAAAGTTTGCAGGCAGGTGGACAATTGTGATGTGCGGTTACGTGTGCAAACAATTACACTAATAGCTTCGGCAGGTAAGTCGTTATTTTTCTTAAAACCAGCAGAGTCAAAAAGCATTTGTTGGACAAGCGTATTACCAATCTGTTTTTTAACCAGTTCTTTTATTTCATTAGGAGAAAGGCCAAAGCCAACATGATTTTTTTTTGAAAAGGCAATCCAGCCAAGTGGCTGCTTGTATGAACGTATCAACACACGGTAATGATCGTATTCTTTTTCAAAAAAGATGGGTGGAATGTTACCTGATATTTCCAGTTCCAATATTTTGGTTGCCATTTTATTTTATAGTTTTCTGAGCCAGATGCTTGATCCCGGATTTTGAGTGCAAAGCGGCATTTCAGTTTGCAGTAGGTCGCCGTGAAAACGTCCAAGAAAAGAATTAAAAAGCACTATTTCAAATTCGTGGTTGTTTTGCAAAAAAGCCCTTAATAAATACGCTTCGTTCCAGGCACGACCCTGATAAATCCATTCTTTCGGATACTCAAAAGGAAAGTAAATATCGTGGAAGTGAATGTAAACGCCGCTTTCTAATTGTGGCAGTATTTCAAAAAAAATGTGGTTTACATCACTGTTTATCTTGGAAACATGCGTGGAGTCAATAAAAAGAATATCTCCTTTTTTCAACGTTCTATAAATATCAGGCGAAACATTCTGCAGGTCGTTTGATATAATTTGAATGCTGGCACCGTCTGATGGTTTAAGTAAAGAATGCAGCAATTGAGGATACGGTTCAATAAAGGTTGCTGATATCGAATGATTGAAAAACAATTCATTTGTATCCAGCAAAGCACACGAAGAATAGCCTGAGCCAATTTCAATTACTTTCTTAGGCTTTAAGTGCATAAGCAAACAAAAAAACACGATCGATTCACCATAAGAATAATTTGGATTGTTGAAATAATATCTCAAATGTTGTTGCGCTTCCTCTTTCCATGGTTGCTGAGAATAATAGCCTGCAAGCTCATGAATTAATGTTATTTGCTCTTGTTCATGAAGGTCAATACCGGGCAGTTCCTTTGTAATGCACCCCCAAATTTTTTCTTCATGTTCCCTGATTTCTTTTATAGAAGGAATAGGCGAATAAAAGTGGCCCGGCGGCCAACCCAGTTCGTATGCTGCCAGCTGTGCTTTTAATTGCGCTACTTCGCTTTTTAATTGTTTATTCCATTTAAAGCGTTGTTTCAGGTTCAGCATTTTTATGGTTTTTGCAATCATTGTTTTTGGGCTTTGGCATTTTCTTTCAGTGTTTCCAATGCCATTGTTTTTAAAAAAGGCGCGGAAAGTTCATTGGCAAGCATAGCACGAAGATGAATACCTCTCAGCCGCTCCGTTCCGGGTTTGGAAAGAATAGAACCGATGACTTCTTCGCCAAGCATTAAGCGTACACTGGCAGGTCGCAACTCGTCTAACTGCTCTTCGGCAGTAGGTATTCCATTTTTGAGATCTATTTCCAGCTCTTCTTCCTTGCCATTACCTGTGCCGTGTTGTAAATACTCATTCAGTTTTTTGCGTGTATGCAGTTCATCCAACAAGCCCCTTAAATACCAATAAATATGTAGTTTACGATTGATCTTCGACCATTGGCTGCGCAGACGAAAGGCTTCAAGCGGGTTCATTAGTTTCTGAAGAAAAAAGGCAATTGCATCTGTAATTTTTGGAGCGTTAATAGCAAAGAACACAGCTTTGGATTGCAGGAATGTGTACTGGTTTTTTAAATAGGCATCCTGCAAAAAACTTGTCATATCCGGATGTAAATGCCAAAATTGAACATCGGCTTTCCCTTCCTGTCTTTTTCTTTTTAATGAACGTTCCAGGTTAGTTACCTCGTCGCAGTGAAAGCCCCATGCATCAGGAGAAAATACAAATTCAGCATTCGATTTTATTAAGCGAATACCTAACTCATAATCTTCGCGGCAACTGAGCCTTGTATCAAATCCCTGTACCTGTTTAAAAAATCGTAAGGAGAGTGAAACATTGCCGCTTAGCAGATCTTCATAATTGTACCGGTAGCCAGGCTTGCGCATTTGCTGAAATTTTTGTTCCCACCATGATCGCAGTTCTAATTTAAAGAAGCCGGCTTTGGCTGGTGTGGCAAGTGGCAAGTATCCAATTACTACCGTGTATTCATTTTGATGTGCTTCTACGTGTGCTTCTACTAAACCTACAGATGGATCAATGTCGTCATCTAAGAACAAAACAAGTTCACCTTTTGCCAAAGCAGCACCTTTGTTGCGGGCTACGGCAGCACCTTCGCCCGGCAATTCAATATATTCTAGTGTAAATGATGACTGGTAATTGTCCAGCATTTTCAGTGTATCATCTTTGCAACCGTCAGCTACTACTATTACCTGCATCATTTGCGCAGGAAAGCTTTGCTCGCCCAATTTATTAAGCAACCGTTTTAATGAAGCGGAACGGTTGTGGCTGGGAATAACAATGCTTATGGTAAGTTTGTCAGAGGTCATGCAATTTGTTAGTTCTTTTTAATTTTCTTTTTGCTGAAAAATATTTCCACGGTCCTAAAATACATCCATGTAATTCGGCAATCAATAAGCTGAGAGGCTGGCTACCCGGTCTGCGCAGGATAGATTTTATGAGATTGGGTAACTGCGTATAGATAAACCAGCCATAGGGAAGTTTTAAAATTTCTAATTCGCCCTGCACAAATAATATCCGTGTCCAATAAGCATATACGCCAATGCCATAGCCTTTAATAGCTGTCCGTGTCTCATTCCATGTGCGCCGGTGACGATGCCAACTCAACGCTTCCGGCTCATAAACGATTTGGTAACCGGCTAATAAAATTCTGGAAAAAAATTCATGATCGCCACCTGATTGCGAAGCGGTTCCTGCATCCAGTGCTTCATCGAAAAGCCCCACAGTTTGTTGCACATTTTTTCGCAAAGCCATGTTGGCACCTGCGCCTACCTGCCCGGTTGATAATGGATTATGCCCCGCAGACGAATATGTTTTTCTTTTAAAACCTTTTCCAAAGGGGCTGTATTTTTCAAAAGCTTCCTGCGCTTCTGTCTCTAATTCCAGTGGCATGGTCATGCCGGTGACGCACATTACTAAAGGGCTGTTGAAATTGCGCAATAAAGACCGCAACCATGATGGATCAGGTGTAGCATCATCATCTGTGAATGCTACAATTTCATGTTGTGCTTCCTTTAAGGCACGGTTGCGTGCTATATCCAAACCTTTGCGTTTTTCCAATATATATTTTACCGATGGATAATTTTCAACCAGCATTTTG
The DNA here is from genome assembly GCA_051955075.1 of Flavisolibacter sp. Taxonomy (GTDB): domain Bacteria; phylum Bacteroidota; class Bacteroidia; order Chitinophagales; family Chitinophagaceae; genus Flavisolibacter. The sequence goes on along the minus strand of JBQCHB010000507.1, from coordinate 4,658 downwards.
GTATCGGTTGTTGAAGGGCAATTATCAATGACCAATATTTCCTGTCCATCATCAGGTAATTGCATTAGCGCATCAAGGCAACGGCGCAGGTCGTCTGGCCTTTCACGGGTACAAATGGCTATGGAAGCCTTGGGATAAGAAAATTTTTTTGCTCCTGTTTCTTCCCAGTCAAGATAATCGTGTAGCCATGTAGTTTTTAATTGCGGTTCTACAGCATCAAATAAAAGTTGCTTGTAGGTTTCTATTGACAGGCTGCCGTTGAAAACAGGCAATACTGTTTTTCCAAGAGGTATGTTTTTGTACCTGATTAAAACAAATGCTTTAGTATAAGCAGATAAGCCTGTTATTTGCGATGGTAAATTTGTAAGGTCAAGATCAAGTACAGCAGTAGGCATTCAGATCAAAAATTTTCAGTTAGTTCATTTGGTGTTAAAGACATTTGAGAATGGAACAATCTTTTTAGTCCTTCTCTTTAAAGCTTGGTTTTATTTTCTTTGGCAGTTCATGTCAATTATCAGTAAATATCCATCAATCTATATCCTCTTTTTTATAAAAGCAACTTTCTACCTGTGGTCTTATTATACCAGGCCATGTTCCAAAATAATACATGTCTTCGCGAACGTCTTCCACCTCAAAAGAAATGCAATTGGAAAAAGCATAAATAGGTGTTGAATTATTTCTCACCACGGTTAAAGAAATGGTATAAGTAGTATTGTTTAAAAGATTGCCGGGAATAACATCTTTTAATATCATGACGCTTTTCTCCGCTTTTATGGTGGGAGAGCCTAAGTCAAAAACACATTCGCCAGTGGCCGTAAGCAGCCGTACATTTACGTTAATATCAAAATCTTCCTGCAGGCACCAAAACGCTGCATTTATTTCAATAGGTGTACGTACAGTTATATAAGAATTCGTGTCTTCCGTTACAGGCCTTACATCAATACTTTTCAATCTTATAATATCATTGCCCAGGGCTGATTCTGGTGTGTCCCAATGATGCGCAGTGCTGTTTGATTTGGCACTGCCGATATAGGCATGAACAACTTCTTTGGCATCTCCTGTTTTCTGAATTTTACCACTGTCAAGCCAAAGCGCTTTTGAGCAAAGATTGGTTACAGCCTGCATGTTATGGCTTACAAAAAGTATGGTTCTTCCATTTGTGCTTGATACTTCCTGCATTTTGCCCATACATTTTTTTTGAAAATCGGCATCGCCTACGGCCAGTACTTCATCAACTATTAAAATATCAGGTTCTAAATGTGCGGCCACTGCAAAAGCCAGCCGTACATACATGCCTGATGAATATCTTTTTACAGGCGTGTCAATAAACTTTTCAATGCCGGAAAATGCAACAATTTCATCGAATTTACTCTTAATCTCTTCCTTGTTCATGCCAAGGATGTAGCCGCTGTTATAAATATTTTCTCGCCCTGAAAGTTCGCCATGAAAGCCCGTTCCCACTTCTAATATGCTAGATACTTTTCCTTTACCTCTCACTATACCGTTTGTTGGCTGCACAATGCGGGAAACGATCTTAAGCAAGGTAGATTTGCCAGAGCCATTACTTCCTATAATGCCCAATGCTTCGCCTTGCTTTAATTCAAAACTGACATTTTTTAATGCCCACAATATTTGGTTGTTTTTTTCTGCAGCATCTTGTTGTTCTTTAAAAAACGGATCTTGCTTTCGTAAAACAGATTTGTTCCACCAATGTTGTAAATCCTGGCGTAGTGAGCCCGTGCCAATTGCGCCCAGTCTGTATAGCTTTGATAAATCTTCAACTTCTAATACTGTTTCTGCCATAACAATTGCTTATACAACATCAATGAGTTTGCTGCCCTGTTTATTAAATAAATACAAAGCCACAGCCAGGCACAGCACAATAAATAGAGCACTATAAAAAAAATGCGGATAAGAAACGATGTTACCTCCAAGTAAACCTGACCTGAATAACTCAAATAAAGGCGTCAAAGGATTTAAGTTGATAACCCAGCGCAATTTTTCATTGATAGATGATGGAGAATAAAAAACAGGCGTAACAAACATCAGGAGGCGTATACCAATACCTACCAAATTAGCCATGTCGCGGTATTTGGCGGTAAGTACAGAAAAAATTAATCCCATGCTAAAGCTGAAAATGCCTGTAAAAAAAATAGCTGCAGGTACTTCTATAATGAATAAAGCGGAAGCAACGTGGAATCCTTTAAATAGAATGAAATAGCCGATTAATAATCCTAACAGTAATAATTGTACGATCAATCTTAGTAAATGCGTGGCCAGTACGGATAGCGGCATAATAATACGTGGAAAATATACTTTGCTAAACACGTATATATTGTCCCGAAAAGTATTGGAAGTGGCGCCAAAACTGTCATTAAAAAAATTCCAAAGAACAATGCCGGAAAAATAAAATAACACATGCGGCATGTTGTTATCTGTTGGGATGCCAATGAGTTTACCAAATACCAATACATAAACAACAAGGGTTAGCAAAGGCTGAAATAAAATCCATACCGGCCCTAAAATCGTTTGCTGGTAATTAAGTAAAAATTCTCTTCGTACCAGGCTGCCCAATAAATGCCGGTAAGATAGAAGATGGGATATATTCCAACTCCACCGGGGTTTCGAACTAATTTCCCAATCCCATTTGGTTTGTTTTGTTTGCATTAAATGTTTCGCCTTCCAAGGTTTTGATGAACGAACTGCTTAAAGATATACTGCTAAAAACGAAAAGAAAAATACGAAGCTGACAAGTGTAAAAAAATTTGTGCTGTAAAAATGAAATGTTCCAAAATGATAAAAGACAAACTGAAAAGTCATCCTTCAAACAAATGCTTGCAATTGAATAATCGCAGAATTAATCGGTAGGTTAAGTATTTTGTAGCCTCGCCGCGAATCGAACGCGGATCCAGGGCTTCGGAGACCCTTATACTATCCATTGTACTACGAGGCCATTCGATTTTAGATCCTTAATTTCTCAGTGATCTACGATCAAAATCTGTTTATTTTATCAATCCATGCGCATTGCTGGCAAAAATTTTTACGGCAATGGCCAGCAAAACTACACCAAAAAATTTTCGAATAGCAATCAATCCGCCAGGACCGAGAATGCGTTCAATAAATTTTAATGATTTTAAAACAGTAAATACGATAATAAGGTTTAAAAGTATGGCCAGTAAAACCGTTGTTTGTGTATAATTGGCCTTGAGTGAGATAATAGTAGTTAACGTTCCTGAACCTGCAATCAGTGGAAAAGCAATAGGAACGATAGTAGCAGCCCTTACATCTTTTTCGCTTTTAAAAAATTCTGCGCCCAGCACCATTTCCAATCCTAAAATAAAAATAACAATAGAGCCTCCTACAGCAAATGAACCCACATCCAGGCTCAATAAATTTAAAAACGGTTCTCCTAAAAAAAGAAAAAGGATCATTAATGCACCGGAAACCAGTGTCGCTCTTACTTCTTTAATGCCGCCTAATTTATTTTTTAGTGAGATAAGCACAGGTACAGAACCTACAATGTCAATAATGGCAAAGAGTGTAAAGGTTACGGTTAAGAGGTCTTTAATATTGAGGTTCATTGCAAAGTTTTATTAAAGTTAATGCTACGGATTTAGTTGAGGCAGCAGGTCGCAGAAATAAAAGCCGGCTGCTGGCTGTAGCGATGTTAAACCGTCTCCGCTATTGTTCTTGGGTACAGCGTATTCTTTAAAAACAATGCCGCCTTTTTTGAACAAAACAGGCGAAGAAAACACAGGGCCATCAAAAACAAAGGAATGGTATTCGCCGTTTTCGCCGCAAACATCCACGTTGGCAGGTAAATCGTTGATAAGCGATTGATTAAGTAAACGGCCGCAAAAACTTTTATCAAGAAAGGAATTATTCACACAAACAAGAACAGCTTTAAACCCATTTTTAATGAAAGCTTGCATCAATTCTTTTGTGTCCGTTTTCCATAAAGGAAATAAACATTCAATGCCATCTTTTGCATAAAGCTTTTCACGATAAGATTTTAAATCTTCTAAAAACAAATCGCCTGACACTGCATGCGTAAACCCTTTTGCCTTGAGCATTTCGTTTGCCTGATGAATGGCGGTTTCATATTCCATCATGCCTGGCTGTTCGGGCAATGTTACCATGTATAAAGGCAATTGCAAGGCAGCGGCTTGTTGCTTTAATAAACTTCTTCTTACACCATGCATAGAAATACGATCAGTAACAGCATTGATCGTGGTTACCAAAGCTTCTATATTAATGCCGTGCTGCCTTGCTTTGTAGATGGAAAGAGCGGAGTCTTTACCTCCGCTCCAGTTCATAAATGCTTTCACGAACACAATTTAAAAATGAAACCGCAAACCGCCATAAGCATTAAAGCCTGCCGTGTTGTAGCCGTATGTATCAGAATATTTTTTGTCAGTAATGTTTCGGAAATCTGCAAAAATCTTTAAGCGGTTATTCAGTAAAGCATATTCTGCATAAAAGTTTAATAGTACATAGTTGTTAAGTAGAATATCATGTTGCTGAAAAAAATCGTCGTAGTAGATATCCTTGCTATCGCCAACAGCATTCAGTTGCGCATTTACAAATAAGGCTTTTGTCAGCTGGCTCCCTGCAGAAAACGTGAAAATGCTTTTGGGGCGACGAAGCAAGTTAAAATA
>JBQCHB010000506.1:0-5968 GCA_051955075.1 Flavisolibacter sp. | reverse complement strand
CAAAGGCTTCCTTGTAGTTTAGGGTGTTGTTGATCCGAACATCAATGGGTTAAAGCAATCGCGATCGCATAACGCCATAAATATCCATGCCTGCGTTTTGCGGCAAAGTGGGCAACCCGCTTCTGCGGTATTCAAACCACTGCTGGTAGTCCACAAAGAAAAGCGCAAAATACTTTTGCAACATGATGCGTTCCAGCGTACCATCATAAGCTGTTTCCGGGTCGGCAAAGTAATCAGCGGGCATGGTCAATCCCCATTGCTCTATAGCTGCCTTAACACCTTTTTCATAAGCTGCCTGCGCAGCTCCGGCATTTCCGTCATGAAATTCAACTTCTGCTTTGATAAATTCCACTTCTGCATAGGTGAAAATAGGTATGGCCATAGGATCAATTACGAGTGATTGCTGCAAGTTTGAAGGCGTGTAGTTGAATTGCAGGCTTGGATCAAAACCACTGGGTATGCCTTTATACTCAGTGGGTGCTCCCGTTGCCTTAGACACAAACCGCGGCAGGCGTGGATCGTCCATAGCCACCAGGTTGTCAACGAAAAATTCACTGGCTGCACGGAAAGTGGTAAAATCCTGCGGACGTCCCCAAGGAGAAACCAACGGATCGATTCCGGTCGTTTCAATGATGGCGCCATCATCGTTGCTGGCGAAAACAGGATACTGTGTTGCATTATCTATCATATTTCTGAGCTTGGCATACGAATCCATCTCAGAACGGTTAGACAAACGAAGCAAAAGGCGCATGTGCAACGAGTTGGTAAACTTGCGCCATCTCGAAAAGTTATTTTCATAGAGAATATCAGTACCGTATGTTGTTTTATTAGCAGAAGTGTATAGACTATTGGCCGCTTCAAGGTCGGCTAACAACTTTGGGTATATTTCTTCCTGCTTATTGAACTTTGGCCTAAAAATACCTTCATCGCCCCGGGCCGCTTCATCCATAGGTACATCTCCAAAAGCATCGGTCAGGTTTGAATAGATCCAGGCATTTAAGGTCAGGGCGATTGCCTGGTAATTAGGGTTTTCATACTTTACTGCTGCCGCATACATTTCTTTTACATTGGTGATCCACCGGTAATAGGTATTCCATGTACTACTGCCCGTATTTTCGGTTAGCTCATAACGGTGCAGCCCACCTGTTACACTTGGAAAGGGCAACGACACCTGCATCAGGTCGAAGGTAAAGGCATCGGCACGCTCCATATTAAAGCTGGCCATTCCATAAAGGGTTGGGTTTAGCAATGTGCCGGGGCTTATCTGGCTGATCCGGTTAGGATCGGTATTGATCTTTTCAAAGTCTTTTGTGCAGGAAACCAAACTGCCAAATATCAAAAAAGCAGCGAATGTTTTTATCTTATTCATTTTAAATGATTAATCGTTATAAGTTTAAGGTGCATCATATATACAAGAGCACAAGCTTAGAATTTTAAAGTCAGGTTCACACCCATAGTCCGGGTGGATGGCAGCTGGCCCATTTCTACACCTGGCAACAGTACATTTCCATTGAGCGCAGCCGTTTCCGGATCGAATACGGGAAAGTCAGTCCACATCAACAGGTCGCGGCCATATATTGCAAAAGTGGCCTGGTTAATGAACGTTTTGCCCAATACGTGTTTAGGAATGCTATACTCCAGACGTGCTTCACGCAACTTTAAAAAAGAAGCGTCAAACGTGTTGGCTTCAACGTTGGCACGACGGTAATAATCGGCATAAAAGGCTTCGGGTTTTACTTGTTTGGTATTGGCTTTATAGCCACCGTTGCCATCTTCCACTACGCCTTCGCCGATGATATAATCTACATCACGGCCGCGTAGGGTATGCTTCAATTTGCCCTGCTCCGTCATCTTATGGTGCGTCTGGGAATAAATCTTGCCACCGTGCTGGCCATCCAGCAGGAAACTGAACTTGAAACCTTTATAAGAGAATTCGTTCTGAATACCGCCTTTCCAGTCAGCAAAGGCTTTACCAATAAATTGGATTTCGGTAGGACGCTTGGGCAAACCATTGGAGTTGTAAATGATTTGTCCGTCGGGTGTGCGCACAAAGCCAAAGCCATAAATATCGCCGGTGGTACCGCCTACGCGGGCCTGGATGGTGGCATTACCACCATAACCAATATCCTGTTGTCCTGCACTCTCAAATTCTTTGGCAAGTTCAAGCACCTTGTTGTCATTCTTGGCCCAGTTGATGGTTGTGCTCCAGGTAAAATTGCGGCCGGAAATGTTCTTGCTGTTAAGCACCAGTTCTACCCCGCGGTTGCGCACCTTACCCGAATTAAGAATAGCATAGGTATAACCGGTAGTACGATCCAGTGGAACCCGTACAATTTGGTTCTTTGTGGTGTTATTGTATACCGTCACATCCAGCCCAATGCGGTTTCTTAAAAAACGCATGTCAAGACCTCCTTCGAAGTTGGTAGAAATTTCAGGCGTTAAATTGCCATTATATAGCGTTGTGTTAATTGATGCCGAACTGGGAAATTCACTAATGCCGTAGTATAAGCTAGTCTGATATGGATCGGTATCATTACCCGCCTGTGCGGCAGAAAAACGTAACTTGGCGAAAGAGATTGCCCTTGGCAGTGTAAAGATGTCGCTCAATACGAAGCTCGTATTTACTGATGGGTAGAAGAAAGACCAGTTGCTGCGTGGTAATGTGCTTGACCAATCATTGCGTGCCGTAAAATCAATAAAATATTTGTTCTTATAACTAAAGGCAGCTAAACCATACACACTGTTGACATTATAATTTTTGTCTGTGACTTGTGTAAGTGGAATTGCTTTACCATTAGCCAGCATATACACGCCTGGAATTACTAATCCATCAACATAAGCGTCTACACGATTATAGCGATGAGCCATTTTGTTAGCTCCCACAGAAGCCCTCACGTCAAAGTCACTGGCAAGCTTGTCATGGTAACTAAAAAGGAAATCGCTGTTAATTTCATAATCAGTAATAGCCTGCTCTTTATAATAACCTTCCCTAAAATTAGCCGTGCTGAATGGCCGACGCATCTGCCGATCATCGGTTAGGGAGTTTACAGAAGAACGCAGCATGAGGTCAAACTTTTTTGAGAACTCATAAGTGCCGGAGATCGTTCCTACCAGGCTATGACTATTGGTGGAGTTGGTCATTTCATAAGCAATGAGATAAGGATTATCAATAAAAGAGCTGAAAGGATGAATTTGATCCACCTGCTCAGCACCTTTCTTCCAGCGGTCCTCGTACCATTTCAGATCAATACTTGGGTTTTGAAAGATCATGAAATAAGCAATGGACTGGTTATTATAACCTGTAGCGGGCAGGTTATCACTGCTCTTATTGGTATAGCTCACCTTGGCGCTGGCTTTCAGCTTATCGCTAAATTTATAATTCAGACTGGTTTGAGCAGTAATGCGTTCGAATCCTGTATTGGGCATGATCCATTCATTTTTGGAATGGGTCAACGACATCCGTACAGATCCTTTGTCATTTCCGCCGTCAAGGGATACGCTGTTGGTAATAGTAGATCCTGTTCGCCAGAAGCCTTTGATATTATCTTCATAAGGACGCCACAGTGTTGGTTGTGCGCCACGGCCCTGCACCGTCGGGTCATACTGATAATACATCTGGCCATTAAACTTAGGGCCATAGGCACTACTGGTAGAACCTGTATTGGCCAGGGATGGGTCAACATTTTGAGGATCATAGTCATAATATTTCTCTCCTGAAGACAGATAGTTATTGCCAGCGCCCTGGCCGTATTCATACTGGTAATCAGGCCACCGCAGCACAGTATTGAAACTGAGATTTGAATTTAGAGTTACCCCCAGGCCTTTGCCTTTACGTCCCGATTTGGTAGTGATGAGAATAGCTCCATTGCCGGCGCGGCTGCCATATAATGCCGTTGCACCAGGCCCTTTCAATACCGTGATGCTCTCAATATCATCAGGATTGATATCCTGTATGCCATTCCCGAAGTCTACAGGCACGTCGCTACCCGATCCGGCACCATAAGCGTCGTTCATACCGGAAGAGGTCATATTGCGGTTGTTCATTGGAACACCGTCCACCACAATAAGCGCATTATTGTTATTGGGGTTAAGTGAGATATCTCCGCGTAAAGTGATACGGGTTGAATTAACGGGTCCCGACCCGGCTGATGTCATTTGTAGTCCTGCTACTTTACCCGAAAGAGCACTGGACCAGTTATTTGAGCGGGCATCAGTCAACTCTTCTCCACTAACCTGTTGTGCAGAGTAACCTAATGCTTTTTGCTGGCGGCTAATGCCGAGCGCCGTTACCACCAATCCTTCCATTTCTTTGGAAGATGCGGTTAAGTCGAAATTTACCACAGCTTGATTGCCAACCACCTTTTCAGCAGTAGTGAAGCCGATAGCCGAAACGACTAAAGTTTGTCCGCTGCTGGCCTTAATGGAGAAAGCACCTTTTTCATCTGTGGCGGTTACATGGCCTGTGCCTTTCACCTGTACAGTGGCGCCCCCAATAGGTGTTCCTTCTGTCTCATTTTTCACATGGCCGCTAACAGTTTTTTCCTGTGCCAACGCACCGGTAGTGGTAACCAGGAGTAGTAGGCCAAATAGTAAGGTTTTAAATCTGTAAAACCTTACCGCAGCAAGCATGATTGTTCTCATACGCAAAGTTGATTGTGGGTTAAAAAAATATTTTAAACAATTCTTTCTTTTTTCCATGTTAAAGCAGTAAACACAATAGCCAGAACGCATGATGCCATCAGCACCATAAAGCCGCCGTCCCATCCCCATGCATCTACTACATAACCCATGGCTGCGTTGGCAAATAGAGCTCCGCCCAGGTAGCCGAACAAGCCGGTTAAACCTGCCGCTGTTCCTGCTGCTTTTTTAGGCACAAGGTCCAGCGCATGCACACCAATCAGCATTACCGGCCCGTAAATCAAAAAGCCGATAGCGATCAGGGCAATATTGTCAATAAGGGGATTACCCGGAGGATTTTTCCAGTACACAAACACAGCCACTGTTACCAATAACATGTAAATGATAGTGGCAGGCGCCCTGCGACCGCTGAACACTTTATCGCTCAGCCATCCACACAACAATGTTCCTGGAATACCGGCATATTCATAAGCGAAATATGCCCAACCGGTTTCGTTCAAAGAAAATCCCTTGGCTTCTTTCAGATAGGTGGGAGCCCAATCCAGCACGCCATAACGCACCAAATATATAAAGGCATTGGCAAGCGCAATGTACCAGATCAGTTTGTTAACCAAAACATAATCTAAGAGTATCTGTTTGGTGGTCAGTTCTTTTTCATGCGATTCATTATAATCTTTCGGCTGCTCGCCTTTATATTTTTCAATAGGCGGCAAGCCGCACGACTGGGGTGTATCTCTTACCAATAGATACGCGATAGCTGCAATTACAAGTGCAATAAGGCCGGGAAAATAAAATTTGCTTTGCCACGTACCGAAGATGGCCAGGCCTGCAATAGCCAGAGGCCCCACCAAACCACCACCTACATTATGTGCCACATTCCAAACCGACATTTTAGTACCTCTTTCCTTCACCGAAAACCAATGCACCATCACACGGCCACAAGGCGGCCAGCCCATTCCCTGGAACCAACCATTAATAAATAAAAGAGAAAACATAATGGCAATAGAACCGGTGGCAAAAGGGAAAATGCCCATAACTATCATAGTAAGGGCCGAAAGCACCAAGCCAATAGAAAGAAAAACACGGGCATTGCTACGGTCTGAAACACTGCCCATAATAAATTTACTAAGTCCGTAAGCGATAGATACACCCGAAAGCGCTAATCCCAATTCAGCTTTGCTATACCCTCGTTCAATAAGATCGGGCATAGCCATGGAGAAATTTTTGCGAACCAGGTAATATCCTGCATAACCCACGAAAATCCCAATAAACACCTGGAGCCGCAGTTTTTTATATGCAGGATCAATTCGCTTCTCATGCAATAGTTGCT
>JBQCHB010000505.1:0-3974 GCA_051955075.1 Flavisolibacter sp. | reverse complement strand
ATATGGTAAATTGATTTTTGTTCGCCATTTTCTGCATAAACGTATTCATTGATGATAGAAAAAGTAGGGCTGCCCATTACTTCTTTCACTCCTTTTACCTTGCACAGAGCTTCAATGATCGTGGTTTTTCCGGCACCCATTTGTCCGTGAAAGGCAAACACTTTTGCATCCTTTACATAATTCCAAAATTGTGTAGCAAATTCATCGAGTTGCTCCTTCGAGATATGAAACATCATTGCGCAAATTTAACACCGGATTGCAACGAAGTTGAAAAGATAATGTTCCGCCATTTATTATACGCTTTATCATCGGTCTAACTTTGCGGCAGCATAAACCGGCGATAGCAATGGAAAAAGTTCAATGGAAAGTAGATGGCATGACCTGCGCCAATTGCGCCTTAACAGTGAATAAATATTTACAGCAACAAGGCGCTTTCAATGTTGCCGTAAGTCCTATTGATGGCGACGTTTCTTTTGAATTGAAGGAAGCCAAAACAAAAGATCAATTGGCGAAAGGAATAGAATCGCTGGGTTATAAGGTCAACGCCCATGGTGTACTTACAGAAAACAAAAAAACATTTTTATCCAGCCATCTTCAGCGTTTCTGGTTTTGTCTTCCTTTTACTTTATTGCTGATGCTGCATATGATCCCGGGTGTGCACATTCATTTTTTAATGAACGCCTGGCTACAATTGGTTTTAACGCTTCCTGTTTTTATTGTAGGCATGCGCTATTTTGGACGTTCGGCTATTAAAAGTTTGCGTAACGGCATTCCGAACATGAACGTGTTGATCACTATCGGCTCTGCGTCTGCATTTATCTACAGTTTAGTTGGAACGATTTTTAATTTAGGAGAAGCCTACCTTTTTTATGAAACGGCAGCCACCATTATCACACTTGTTTTTTTAGGCAATTATCTGGAAGATGCTTCTGTTCAATCAACTCAACGTTCTCTAAAGGCTTTAGTAAAATCGCAAAAAATAATGGCGAACATGATCGCTTTTGATGGCGATCATAAAGAAGTGATTCTACCCATAGAAAATACGCAATTGAAAGTTGGTGACCTTGTTTTGATCAGAACAGGGGAACAAGTGCCTGCCGATTGCAAAATTTTATGGGGAGAGGCACATGTAAATGAATCCATCATTACGGGTGAAAGCACTCCTGTCCATCGCAAGCAAAAAGATCACATTATCGGCGGCAGCATTCTTGAGAATGGTAATGTAAAAGCGCAGGTGACGGCTGCAGGAAATGATACCGTTCTGTCAAAGATTTTATCTCTTGTAAAAAAAGCGCAGGGCGAAAAGCCACCCATGCAACAAATGGCCGACAAGATCAGTGCTGTTTTCGTTCCATTGGTGTTGAGCATTGCTGTAATTGCGCTGGTTATTAACTGGATCGTTTTAAAAGAATTTACACCTGCCTTGCTGCGAAGCATTGCTGTATTGGTGATTGCTTGTCCCTGCGCTATGGGACTGGCTACGCCTGCTGCTATTGCCGTAGGATTGGGTCGTGGTGCAAGAAACGGCATTCTGTTTCGCAATGCCAAAAGCCTGGAGCTTTTTAAAGATATTAAGCAAGTAGTGTTTGATAAAACAGGAACGCTGACAACAGGAAAGTTTACAGTTGACAGATGGCAGTTGACAGATGATAGTGTTAGTGAAGAAGAATTTAAACGTATTGTTTTTTCGCTTGAAAAATATTCTAATCATCCATTGGCCAAAACAGTTGTTAGCGAATGGAAAACAAAAGATGACATGCGCTGGAAGCAAATTGAAGAAGTAAAAGGCAAAGGATTAACAGCGACAGATAAAGAGGATAACTTTTATGCTATTGGCTCTTACAAAATAGCAGAAACATTAACGAAAGAAGACAACCATAACATTTATGTAATAAAAAATAACAGGTTGCTTGGTTGGATTGATTTAAAAGATGAGTTGAGACCAGAAGCAAAAGAAGTGGTTCGTTTTCTTCATAAAAAAGATATTAAAACCATTTTGTTAAGTGGTGATCGTTTTCAAAAAACAAAACAGTTGGCTGATAGCCTTGGCATTGAAGAAGTAATTGCCGAACAGACGCCTGAACAGAAACTGCAGAAGATAGAAGCACTAACCAGTGAGGCGCCTACGGTTATGGTTGGTGATGGTATTAACGATGCACCTGCTTTGGCAAAGGCCACTATCGGCATTTCTATGAGCGAAGCTTCACAACTGGCTATGCAAAGTGCCAGTGTAGTGTTGATGAATAGCGGACTGCAAAAGCTGCCCACCGCATTAGGGTTGGGCAAGCACACTTATCTCACCATCAAGCAAAATTTGTTTTGGGCATTTGCTTATAACATTGTTGCCATTCCTATAGCTGCTATTGGTTTGCTGGGCCATTACGGGCCAACGTATGGCGCATTGATCATGGCATTGAGCGATGTAGTGCTTGCGGTGAATTCGGTGAGGTTGTTTGTGAAGAGGGTAGAGTAAAATTACATTGTACCGTTTGTTCCATTATCTGTCTTTAAATGCTTATTAACCTTATAGGATTTCGGTGTTTTTTCAAAGTCATAATTTCTTATTTCTTTTTTATGTTTTAAGTCGGGATGAGAAAAATATACCAATACCTTAAAACCTTCTTCGCCTTGTTGAAGTAGTATCGTTACGACAGCATAGTTAACAGGATCAGCATTAACAATACTTACTTGATAAGGTAGCTTCTTTAGGTCGGGAATTGTATCCAAATATTTATTTATAACAATCATGTCGTTTTTTATTTTTTGACCTTTTTTTTTTTTTATAGCGTGTTCACTCCACATCATTTGAAAAATGGCTGTTGAATCCCGATTGTTAATTAATCTTAATAGCTTTTGTGAAGTTTTGATCAAACCGTTGTCATTTTTATTGCTTTGGGCATTACAAGACGTTAGAATAAGTACAGTAAAAGTCAAAAATATAATACGGTTCATAAGTCAAAGGTGTTTGGTTTCGTGACTTCTTGTATAATTATTTTTAAGGCTCCTCCCACAATTCGTGGACTAAGCTTTATTAATTACTTTCACACTGCAGCCAGCCGATCCGCCAATGCCCGACCAATCAGCATATAACACTATTGAACTGTATAGTCTATCCAAAAAATTGGTGATTGCCTGTTACGAGCTAACACATGATCTTCCTGCTGAAGAAAAAACAAACCTTTCGCAATATATCAGAACGGCTTCGGTTACAGTACATCTTAATATTGCACAAAGCCTTTTTCTAAAAAAGAAAAAGAAAAGAAAAAAAGTCATCAATAACATTCAGGATGCGCTAACTATTATCAATGCAGCAACCGAAGTATTGCAGGAGGTAGGCTTAATTACCAAAGAAAAGAGTTCAGCACTTACTACACTTACAGCTGACTGCTACGCGGCAATTGAGCACTTGAAAAAATAAAAATGATGCGTATTGTTGCATTTGATGCAGGATGTGCAATCTATATTACAACAATACTGGGGCTACAATGCATTCAGGCCCTTACAAAAAGAGATCATCGAATCTGTTCTTGCGGGAAAAGATACATTAGCCGTGTTGCCTACAGGCGGTGGGAAGTCCATTTGCTTCCAGGTGCCCGCCTTGGCAACAGAAGGCATTTGCATAGTTATTTCGCCATTGATTGCCTTAATGAAAGACCAGGTGGAACATTTAAAAAAGAGAAGTATTCCTGCATTGCTTATTCATTCCGGCATGCAAAGAGCCGATGTTGTAAAAACTTTGCAAAACGCTACCCACAGCTATTTTAAATTTCTCTATATCTCTCCCGAACGTTTGGAAACCTCTTTGTTCAAAGAATATTTGCCATCGTTCAATGTGAATTTAATTGCAGTGGATGAAGCACATTGCATTTCACATTGGGGTTACGATTTCAGGCCACCTTACCTGCGTATTGCAAGTTTGAGAAATGAATTGCCGAAAGTTCCTGTTTTAGCTTTAACCGCATCGGCTACAACAA
>JBQCHB010000504.1:0-6461 GCA_051955075.1 Flavisolibacter sp. | reverse complement strand
TGGCAAAATTCCTATGACAGTGGAAGAACTGGTGCAGCTACCCGGCGTGGGCAGAAAAACGGCTAACGTAATCACATCGGTTATTGACAAACAACCTAATATGGCTGTAGATACGCACGTGTTTCGTGTGTCGGCACGTATTGGCTTAACCGTGAACGCTAAAAATCCTTTGCAAACCGAAATGCAACTGGTAAAATACATTCCCACAGAGCTGGTGCATAAATTTCATCATTGGTTGATATTACATGGACGATATGTGTGCGTGGCACGAAATCCAAAGTGTTTTGAGTGTGGGCTTAAGCCTGTGTGTAAATATTACCACACCGTGGTAAAAAAGCAGAAGCCTGGAACGGGATAATAAACTTGCCAGCGAATCCTTCTCTCTACTTTACATTCTGTTTTTATATTTAAAACCTTAGCAGGTGCCTTTTTCAAACAAACTATGCGGCATTTAACAATAGGGCCTTTTCATTGACCCGTTTTGGCGCAGAGCTTGCTTTACATAGCGGCAGGAAATTAGTATCATACTATTTGCCACTAAACCGCATATAATTCAATGACAGCTGTTTCAAACTTGTACAATGGCTTTAATAGTGTGCTATCGCTGCAACCTTTGGTGATGGTGTTAAAAAAAATGATCGCCGAAGGCAGAACCGGCGCCAAACGGTTGTACCAGGGATTGATAGATGAGATAGAAGCTAACCCCGAATTGATGCAGCCAATGGAAAGTACAGCCGCCTTGCTAAAGCATGAATCCCTGGTTGAAACTTTATTCTCCACTATTTTTCCTCCATCTACCGGTACTAACCAGGGCATTAGTGCCATTGCTTTTCCTTTTACTGCTGAAACGGTATATGCTTCACCGCTTTTTAGAGATCTGTTTTTGAAAGAAGGAAACGTTATCAACATTCCCGATTATAAAACGAACGTCGGCATAGCAAAAGCAAATCTGTCACTGGCATACAATCTTATTCTTCAAAAATTTTATTCTCTTTCTGTGCCTGCCACAGCTACTTCGGTACATGCTTTTACCGATGCGGAAAACGGGTTGACGAAATATTATGAGTTGAAGCTGAATACGCAATTTGTAGAAGTAAAGTGCATTAATAAAGATTTTGCTTTACCTACCAGTTTTTCTCCGCACCGAGCAATAGAAATGGAAGAGTTGAAAGAACAGTTTCCGCTGGAGAATTTTCAATTTGAGGGTTTAGTAATTATTGATGTGGTAGATGTTACAGAAGAACAGGTGATCAACGAAATTAAAAACGCCTTAATCAATATCAACGCTTTTACCGATGTAGAAGTGTATGATGAATTGCAACAGCACGTACAAAGTTTGATTGGATTAAAAAGAGTACGCATTGGCATTACACCTTTTTTTAAGAAGAACGATTATTACCTGTACACCGAGGCGCATTACAGGAACAGTATTTTATTTGCCAACGAAGAAGTTATCAATAACAAGGATAAGATCAGTGAACAATGCCGAGATGTGTTTCGTCATTCCAGCCAGCCTATTCTTTACGAAATATTAAATGAAAGCAGCAGCCGTTTTAATGAATTGCTGAAATACTACTACGATCAGGGAATCAGGAGCCTGATATTGTGCCCGCTAAAAAGAGAAGATGGCGAGTTGATTGGCTTATTGGAGATAGCCTGCGAAATAAAAGGAAGATTGCAGTTTCAGCACCTGGCAAAAATTCAACCGGTGATTCAATTATTTGCCCTGGCGCTGGAAAAAACCAATGAAAGCCTCGAAATGCAAATTGATAAAACCATCAAGGATCATTTTACAGCTATACAACCCGCTGTAGAATGGAAATTTACAGAAGCGGCATTTCATTATTTGCAGCATCAGCAAATCAATGAACTTACAAGAATGCCTGCTATTTCTTTCGAAGATGTTTATCCTTTGTACGGGTCTATTGATGTAAGAAATTCTTCCACGGAAAGAAGCGCTTCTATTCAACAGGATATGCTGGAGCAATTGGAAATGGCTAAAGCCGTACTGGCTAAAGCCGATAAAATAATGGAGTTCCCGTTGCTGAAGGAAATACAATTCCGCATAGATAAATATATTGCTTCTGTATCGGAAGCGCTTATATCGGATGATGAAATGCTGATCTATGATTTTTTGCAAAACGATCTTGATGCATTGTTTAAAAATTTGCGCAGTACAAAACCTGAGTTAAAAAAAACCATCAGTAATTATTTTGCAGCACTCGATCCGCAACGAAAAGTTGTTTACAACAAACGAAAGGCTTACGAAGAAAGCATTACCCGCATTAATGATGTGCTGGACCGCTTTATGGACAGCGAACAGCAGGCAGCACAGGAAGTGTATCCACATTATTTTGAACGCTATGTTACCGATGGCATAGAGTTCAATATTTATGTGGGACAATCCATTTCGCCGCATACACCTTTTAACGAAATGTATGTGAGTAATTTAAAATTGTGGCAGCTTTCGTTGTTGGCGAAAGCAGCACGGCTTACCCATTCTTTAGAAAAACGCCTGAGCCTTCCTCTACAAACGACACAGTTGATATTGGCGCATTCCATTCCTTTAACCATCAGCTTTAGGAGAAAAGAAAGAAAATTTGATGTGGACGGCGCCTACAACATTCGCTACGAAATTGTAAAAAAACGTATTGACAAAGTACATCTTAAAGACAGCGAGGAACGATTGACGCAGCCTGGTAAAATAGGTATTGTTTATTCGCAGCAAAAAGAATTTACGGAATACCTGGAGTACATAGAATTTTTGCAAACGGAAGGTTTGCTGGCAGATAATGTTGAGCATTTAGAATTAGAGGATACACAAGGCATCAGCGGACTAAAAGCCATACGGGTAGAAGTGAAGTATGACACAGAAACGTCTGAAGCAGCTAAAAAAGAAGATGCAAAAACAGAGAAAGAAGTGTTGAGGAAATAATTTGGACCATCAGTATGTGTTTGCTATTCTCCTGAAAACCAAAGTTGCATGATCTCAAAAACTCAACCCTATCGAAACATAAGGCTGTATGCCTTCTACAGATTTTGCAACAGCAGCTTGTATCAATATTAAATCAGCAGGTATAATAAAAATGCCACCACCATAACCATGATGCCATGTTGTAGAAGATTCATGCGGCACCCAAACTCTTCCTACATCATTAAAGCCAATGATGCCTACTGTTCCGGGAAAAAGATAAGAAGTAAAATCAAACAATTTGGCTCTTAGTTCTATTGTGTGGTAAAACATGCTTTTGCCTATAAAACGGCTATTATAAAACCCTCTCAAATTTTGTAATCCGCCTAACTGCAACTGCTGAAAAAAAGCAGGATGGCCAATACTTGTACCACCACCAATGCGGTTGGCAATAACAATATTGCTATCGTTAAAAAACGGCAGGTAAAAAACCAGGTCTGTTTTTACCTGGCTATAAGACTTGCTTTCATCGCCTAATTGCCACATACCCGTAAACGACGTGTTCCAGTACACGCCTTTTGCCGGTAACATTGTTTCATCTTTTGTATTTAATTCCATGCCCGCCACAAAACCCGAATATAATTTGCTGCCGAAAACTTCTTCATCGGGATGCAACATATTGTACTGCCTCAAAAAGCGATTTTTATTTTTAGCGGAAGGGCTGCTATAATATTGCAAACCGGCACCGGCATTAATTTTTAAATGATTGCCGACGTTTCTGTACAAACGCACATCACCGGTAAGATGGTTATAAAAGTTTTGATAATAACCAATTTGATGACCATCGCTTTTTGCAAATTCTGATTCGTTTCCAACTCCAAAAAAATTGTCAATATTGTTTGGCCCTTTTGCTACAAGATTTACAACCAGGTCGTTTTTCTTCGTTCTTTTTTTGAGATCAAGTGTGTAGGTAAATAAAAAAGAATTGTTTAAGCTGCCATAAGTAACGTCGAATAAATGCTGTTTGCCATAAGGCTCTTTCCGAAAAGATTGTGTTTGATAAACAAAGCCTAAGTGCAACAGTGCACCTTTATCTTTATTATAAAAGGCAGAAACAACGGGCTTGATCTTTTCATATTTAAAGTTGTGCCAGTTGTATTCATTAACAGCACTGTCGGTTGACAGGCGCATTTTAGCTGTATGCTTCGGAGGGAAAATGTTTTTCTCGTCGCTCCTGTCGTAAATAAAAATTTTACTCCTGTTGTGTAATTGCGGATCAATGTAAAAACTGTCTATATCATCGCCGCCTATTAAATGCAATTTTATAGATGAAGGATGACTTCCTTCTAAAGAAAAAACATCACTGTTGCCCAAACCAAACAATCTTACTTCCCTGGTTATTGCAGGATCAAAATTGCGATGATAAATTACTTGCTCGGGCTTGCCTTCTTTATTGATCTTTCGAACTGTAAGATCAACATGTTCGTCATCCAAATATTTTGCTTCGAATAATTCATGCTTGTCGGTGCCGGCCACATCCACGTATTTTGCCAGCTCTCTATAATAGCTTAGGCCTATTTGTTGTAAATTATTTCTTCTTGCCAGCAATATCCGGTAAATCTTTTCTGCAGAAAGGTTATAAATATTCACAGGCATCAGTCGAAGTGCCTGGGCAATCAGGCTGTCAGTAAGTTTGTTTTGCACAAAAGCAATTTGTTCTTTCCAATCATTTTCATCAAGCCCCGTTAAAAAATAGCGGTCAAAAAAGCGGTTGTTGTAATTATAGCCATTGATGTTTCTTATAGTTCCTTTGAATGGCTGCAGGTTGGCCTTGCCCGATTGTCGCGACAGAATGGAGGGAAACAAACCTGAAGTGGTGTAGTAGGCTTTGTCCCTGTCTCTTGGAAAAGGAGTATAAAGGGTTTGTCCATGCGTTTTGTTTTCTTCCCAACGCCATTGGTCTTCGTGCCGGTCCCAGTCGCCCATAACATGATCCAATAACCTTGCTCTTAACAGCAATGTATCATCGATACGTACATCATTATCGCCTCTAAGTTTGGCTTGTGTTTTTTCAGTATTGTCTGTGTCAATGGAATCATTAGGTTGTCTTTCTTCGAACAGCAAAACCGAATTGCCAAACTCCTGCCGGTACTCGCCTAAGGCCGGGTCGTCAGGCACGTAAACAATTTGTGGATGTGTATGCGGAATGCCTAAGGCCTCGGCAAGCGGCGGCACAGTTAAAGCAGCATAAGGATGGCTTGTTACAACCTGGTCCTGCAAAATATCTTTTGCAATAGTGGCCCTCAACTTCGGCGGCAAGGCACGTGCAGGATATTTTTGTACACTTCGCAAAACCCATTCTTTCCCCGAAGCATCACGTAGGCGCAAAGATCTTGTTTGCAGTCCTCCGCCTTTTTGCAAAACAGTTAAGCCACCTTTTTCTTTGTTCAGATAAAAAGTTTTCAGCCGTACAGGCGCCGCCCAAAGTTTGCGATAACTTTCTCCAAACAGAAAACGATGAATGCCGGAAACAGCGTCGTACTCCGGTGCAATGGCTACGGTAACGCTGTCAGAAATTGTTTGAGTCAAACCATTTTTCGCAAAAAATAATTGAATGCACAAAATGTATGTGAACACAATCTGTATGAACATCCATTTACTTCGCATGGTTGAGCTTTATTGAATAAGTGTATTAAAATTTCAAGCCAGCCATTATGCGAATGGTGAATGGATCACGGTCACGTGCAAATGTTGTTTTTCGTAATTCAACCATCGGTTACAGAAGCATTCATTAAAACTGAAAGCCAAATGTTACATAAGGCAAAATCTTTTCTTCGCTTGAATGAGCAACGGACGCCGTAATCACAAAGCGTTGGATAGGCGAGATCCAAATGCCGCCGCCATAACCATCGTGCCATTTGTTTGAACTTTCACCATCGGTCCAAACCCTTCCTATGTCGTTAAAAAGAAGTATACCGTACGAGCCGGGAAAAAGATAAGTATTGAATTTTCCCAGGTTCAGGCGAAGTTCCGTATTATTGAAAGCCATGCTTCTTCCGGCAAAACGGTTTCTTCTGAAACCACGCAGGTTTTCGGTGCCGCTTAAATAATTGGCTTGCTGAAACTCAAATTTTCCAAAGTTGCGATAGTAACCAAAACGGGTGGCAAATACGTATGCCGATTGTGGAACAAAGGAGGCAAACACACTCATGTCCCAGTGAAACTGTGTTAATGTATGGCTTTGGTCATTCAATCCGAACAACTGGCGTATGCCCGCATCCAGCACAAAACCACGTGTAGGAATTACCTGGTTGTTTTTTGAATTAATATCCAGCAATGCCTCGGCGCCTAAATACGTCTTTGGCAGATACAAAGTGGAGGGATCAAGGCCGTTGACATTTGTATTGTTTACAAATTTTCCGCTATTCTCTGCCACAGGTAATTTAAAATGCTGAAAAATAGGGCCGCCATAAATGCGCAGCCACGATTGCAGCTGGCGGCGAACCAATGCTGACAAAGTAGTGATATTGTACCGGGTTCTGAAATATAC
>JBQCHB010000503.1:0-2578 GCA_051955075.1 Flavisolibacter sp. | reverse complement strand
CAAAGTGTGTAAATTACACTTTGATTTTTATTTAACGCACAATTTTAATTACTTGATTATGGGAAAAAAACTTCTCTTCAGCGGGCTGTTTCTGTTCTGCTGTATTTTTCAATCAATGGCGCAACAAAGAACTATAACCGGAAAGGTTACTTCATCGGATGGTGCTCCATTAAATGGCGCCACAATATTGGTGGTTGGTAATAAAACAGGAGCAAGTACTTCACCTGAGGGCACTTTTTCGATTTCAGTTCCTCAAGATGCCAAACAATTACAAATCAGTTTTGTAGGGTATGAATCTCAAACCGTTAATATCAGTGGTCTTTCAGAAGTAAACGTAACATTATTGAATTCTGCACAAGCTTTAACTGATGTAGTAGTTACAGGGTATGGCACTACACGAAAAAAAGATTTGACTGGCGCCGTATCGCAAATTACTTCCAAAGATTTTACGACGGGCAACATCAAAAATCCGGCGCAGCTTTTCCAGGGGAAAGTTTCCGGAGTGGTAGTTACAGCTCCCGGAGGAGACCCAAATGGTGCAATTTCTATTCGTTTGAGAGGCCAAACCTCCTTATCTGGAGGCCAGAGCCCTTTGATAGTAGTGGATGGTGTTCCTTTGCAAAACCCGGATGAATTGGCGAACATTCCTTCCGAGGATATCGAATCCATTGACGTACTAAAAGATGCGTCAGCCGCGGCTATCTATGGCTCGCGCGGTTCGAATGGCGTTTTGGTAGTAAATACAAAAAAAGGTAGAGCTGGCAGAACCACTGTAACGTATGATGGTTCTGTTAGTATAGATAAAGTGTCTAAATTCTATGATATGGCTAATGCTGCTGATTGGAAAAGAGGATATACTAAATTGTTAACCTCACAGTCAGCAAGCCAGGGAAAAATTGATTCGGCTATTGCAGGATATGATCATGGCGGAAATACAGATTGGGCGAGAGCTTTAACCAGGACTGGAATTTCCAATAGCCACAGTATATCTCTTAGTGGCGGTGCACATGGGTTCAGTTACCGCGCTTCTGCTAACTATATGAACCAACAGGGAGTTGTGATCAATTCGGGGAAAGATCAGTTAGGCCTGCGCTTTACTGCTCAGCAAAAAGCTTTAAATGACAAGCTTACATTACAGGTAGGGATATTAAGTTCAACTACAAATAGAAAGCTAACCGACTATAACATTTTTTACGAAGCTTATAGTTCACCACCAGTTTACCCGATTAAGAATGCTGACGGAACTTATTTTGCTTATACTGATTTTGCCCTTCAAAATCCTGTACAGCAGCAAATGGAAGAAACTAATAAAGGAGTAGAGAATCTTACGATTATGAATGCAACAGTTGACTACGAAGTGATTCCCGGTTTAAAAGCGGGAGTCCGTGGCTCATCTTCCCGGTTTAATAATCAGATCGAATATTTTCAACCTGTATTTCCGGTTGTTGGGAATTCTAATGTAGGTGCTCTTGCTACCTCAAACGATAACTCAAAGAAGGGCGATATTCATCTGAATTACGATAAACAATGGGGCGAAAATAATTTGTCTGCTTTAGCAGTTTATGAGTACAGTGATTTTAATTATAATGGAAACGGTACTGTGGCTTCTAACCTTTTGCTGGATGCGATTGGCGCATGGAATTTACAATCCGCTCCGCAAGCTTATCAACATTCCTTTACTGACAGAAATGAAACACACTTGATTTCTTATGTAGGAAGAGTTGCCTACAATTGGTCGAATAAATATTTTATAACAGGAACAATCCGGGCTGATGGATCTTCCAAATTCGGCCCTGAAAATGCCTTTGGTTATTTTCCATCTGTATCAATAGCGTGGAGAATCAGCGGTGAATCTTTTTTTGAAAATATTGTTTGGCTAAACGAGCTTAAAATAAATGCCGGCTGGGGCAAAACAGGCGACCAGGATAATATTAATCCTTATTCAAAACTTCAATTATACGGACCTTCCGGCTCATATTACAATGCGGCGTCTGGACTATGGCTAACTCAATACGGCCCTACCCAAAACTCAAATCCAAATCTTCAGTGGGAAGAAAGAGTGGGAAGAAATGTTGGGTTTAATTTTGCAATACTTCAAAACCGTGTTACCGGTGCTTTTAATTATTTTAATGACGAAAGCACAAAGTTGTTATATGACTACACTATTCCGTTCCCAAGCCCTGGTGCTGTAGTTAATACTTTACTGGCAAATGTGGGAACCATGACCAATAAAGGCGCAGAATTGAATTTAACTGCTGATATTGTCCGTAATAAAGATTTTAAATGGACATTAGGTGGCCAGATCAGTACTGTTAAAACTAAAATAACCAGTCTTGAGGGTAGCTTTAGCAACGGAGTTTCAACCTACAAATTATCTACTGACCAGGTTTCACAGGGAAGCGCGCAGGGACGTGGATTAAGTGCAGCCCCGATTACTTATTTTAAAGTAGGATATACACCGTATGTTTTCTGGATGCCACATTACGTTGGCCTCGATAAAGACGGAAATGAAACTTATGAGGTTAAAGGCGGAGAGCCTACCACTGATGTTTTAAAAGCAACTAATTATTATACAGAT
>JBQCHB010000502.1:0-19116 GCA_051955075.1 Flavisolibacter sp. | reverse complement strand
ACTGTTAATCCGGTTAATAAGACAAAAATGGTACTCAATGTTATGTAAACACTCATACGTGAAAGGCGGAAGGTTACTACTTCTTCGTAAGTATCATCGTTCATTACCACAAGCCGGTACCGGTTGCGCAGTCGCTGCAGGGTTGTTCCGGCATCAATTTTTGCCATAGATAGAATTTGAAATAAAGATAGGGCGGCCCCCTCAATCCCCCAAAGGCGAAGTGGCCCTGCACAGCCCTCACTTATTTGACCATGACCATTGTTCCTAAGAAACTTTCTTATTAAGAGCTTTTCCTTTTTTGTAAGGGACAATTATGCAAGCGAGGACTGTACGGTTGGCTAATCCTTCCTTTGGAGGGCGGAGGCCTGGCTTATGCCACTACCCTTGGGGACTGTGAGGGCTAAAATAAATCTGCCTTTCTTCACACTAAAATCTTTGAATTTCAGTTTATAACACTTTAGTTTGCGACCGGGAATGAGAGTACGTTATCCTTTTTTTATTTGCTTATCCGTAATACTGGCAGCGGCTGCGTTTCAGCCATTGTCGGCGCAAATGGGTTTTGCCCTTGAAGTAAAGAAGCCAAAACCTTACGAAGAACGGGTTTTAAAAGCCGAAAAAACGCCTACCGACAAAAAAATAAAAACCACAAAACGCTTTTTCCAAAACCTTACTACGCACTACAATTATTTTTTCAATGCCAATAACAAGCTGAACGAGATAATTGAAAGAGCCAAATACAACCACAGGGACGACTACGCACAATTGCTTTCTTTTTACAACTATAGCCTTGATGGCACTGCAGGTGATGAAATTGAACTGGATTCAGTAATTTATAAATCGCAAACCGGCATTGTAATGCACGACCTGCGCAGCGATTGGGTGGACAATATGTACCTGCTTTGGGGAGCCGCTCATTATTTTAAAAAAGAGTTTGATTCGGCCTACCTCATGTTCCAGTTTATAAACACAGCTTTTGCCGATAAAGAAAAAGACGGTTATTACAAATACATTGGCAGCAACCTTGACGGCAATAAGGCTACCAGCATTGCCACAAAAGAAGATAACAGCCTTGTAAAAAAAGTTTTTTCTACATCGCCCAGCCGGAACGATGCACTACTTTGGCAGGTGAGAACATTAATAGAATTAGACAACCTGACCGATGCGGGCAGCATGATCATCACTTTAAAAAATGACCCGGCTTTTCCTGAACGGTTGCACGACCAGTTGGAAGAAGTGCAGGCTTATTGGTTTTACAAACAAAAAATGTTTGACAGTTCGGCCACGCATTTACTTAATGCGCTGGATGTAGCAAAAAGCAAACAGGAAAAAGGAAGATGGGAATACCTGGCCGGGCAAATGTTTGAAAAGACAGGAAAACTTGATGAGGCACAAAAAGCATTTGCCAAAGCGGTTGGTCATGGTACCGATCCGGTAATGGATGTATATGCAAGATTAAATCTTGTCCGTACCGATCAGTCGGGTGGAGAAAATTATGTAGACCAGAACATTGCCGAACTGGTGAAAATGGCTAAAAAAGAAAGGTATTCGGAATATCGCGATGTTATTTATTACATGGCGGCGCAAATGGAAATTGAAAGAGGCAACCTTGCGGCTGCGCAGGAATTCATGCTTAAAGCATCGAAGTATAACAATGGAAATCTTACATCACGCAGCAATGCTTTTTTACTGATTGCTGACCTGTCTTACGATCAGAAAAAATATTTACAGGCCGCTGCTTTTTACGATAGCATCCAAACCGGCGAGCTAAAAGAAGAAGAAATAAAAAGAGTAGAGAGCCGCAAACCTGCTTTGCAAAAAGTGGTTGTGGCCATCAATATCATTTCAAGACAGGACAGCCTGCAGCGCATTGCAGCCATGCCCGAAGATGAGCGAAAAGATTACATCACCAAACTGGTAAAGAAGCTGCGCAAACAGCAAGGCCTCAGCGATGAGAACACAGCAACGGCGGGCAATGCCAATCCTTTCAGCTCACAACCGCCGGTGGATTTATTTAATAACCAATCAAAAAGCGGTGAATGGTATTTCTATAACGATGCTTTGAAGACAGGCGGCGCCGCCCAGTTTAAGCAGGTATGGGGCAATCGTCCTAATGCGGATAACTGGAGAAGGTTTGCACAGGTTTCCAATCAATTGCAGGCAAAACTTCCCGGTGGCAATCTTCGAAACGATTTAGATACGGCTGCTCTTACAACAGCAGAAGATAATGAATTAAGCTATGCATCATTCTTAAATAAATTACCACTTACGCCACAATTATTGCAGGCATCCGATGATTCTATCAACAATGCATTATTTGATTTGGGAACAGTTTATTTAAATGAAATGGAAGACTATGCTTCTGCCATTGAAACTTTTGAAAAATTAAGAAGCCGCTCTCCCGGTCATGCTAAAATGAATGAAATTGTTTTTGATCTTTATTATGCTTATAAAAAATCGGGCAATGCGGCAAAGGCTGCTGAGATGAAAAATATCCTGGCCAGCAAATATCCTTCTTCCCGCTTCGCTTCTATTGTAACAACAGGAAAAGATCCTTCTGCCATTACGCAGAATGCACCTGAGGCAACAAAAGATTATGAAGACGTTTATAACATGTTCATCGAAGGCCGTTTTGAAGAAGCCGAAGCGGCTAAAAAAAGGGCTGATAGTATTTATCAAACCAATCGTTGGGAGCCGCAACTGCTTTACATAGAAGCTGTGTACAACATTAAGCAGCAAAATGATAGCGTTGCTAAAAATATTCTGACCACGTTAATTGCGCAGGAAGGCGCATCGCCAATGGGCTCCAAAGCAAAAACAATGTTGGATGTACTGAGCCGCCGCAAGCAAATTGAAGAAGAACTCAACCGTTTGCAAATCGAACGTCCGGCGGAAGACACAGTCAAAGCAGTGGTGCAACAACCGGTTCAGCGGCCTGTTATAGAACAAGAGCCTGCACGGCCATTGGCAAAAAGAGACAGTGTTCTTTCCAAACAAAAAGCTGACATCGTCATCACACCTGCGCCGGTAAAGCCTGTTGATACGTTGGCAAAAAAACAAATAGTTGTACAACAAAAGTCAAATACGGTTTACCGTTTCGAACCGTCATTAAATCATTATGCCGTTATTATTTTGGATAAGGTAGATGCAGTTTTCAGCGGCGAAACAAAAAATGCTTTCAACCGTTTTAACCAGGAAAAATATTACAATCAACCGCTGGCAATTAATGCAATAGATTTAGATTCGGTTCATAAGCTGATTTTGGTTGGAACATTTGCCAATGCGCAGGAAGCACTGGACTATGCACAAAGAGCCAAACGTTTGGCCCCAACCGAAATTATACCGTGGCTGAAGCCTGAAAAATATTCTTTCTCTGTAATCAGCTTTGCCAACCTTGAAGTTTTACAAAACTTAAAAGACTTAGATCAATACAGGAAATTTTTGGAGCAAAACTTGCCGGGTAAATTCTGAGCCAGGAGTAGAAAGAGTAAAAAGAGACAAAGAAAATTTAATTCGGTTCACTCTCTCTTATCTCCTTCCTCTCCTTTATGCCCTTAGCTCAGAATTTTAACCTTCCATTACGTCCTATTTTATAGTTTTGAAGATATAAGGAACAACGGCATGGAAATAAAATTGAGTTTGAAAACTTAAACCTTGTTTTTATTTTCCTGCGCCTTTAATACTATATCTCATGAAGAAAACAGTACGCATTTTTTGGATCATTTTCCTTTCAGGTCTTGGCCTTTGTGTTCTTATCATTGCGCTTTGCATGTTTGGCGCCTTTGGCAACCTGCCTTCTCTCAAAGAACTGGAAAATCCAAGCATTCTGCAATCATCCGAAGTATATGCCACGGATGGAACACTGATGGGAAAATATTATCGTGAAAGAGGCAACCGCAGCAATGCTAATTACCGTGATATTTCCCCGCATGTAATTCATGCGCTGGTAGCTACGGAAGATGAACGTTTTTATAGTCATTCCGGTATTGACGTAAAAAGAACCATTTCGGCAGTAGTAACGCTGGGGAGCAATGGTGGGGGAAGTACTATTACACAACAATTGGCCAAAGCGTTACTTACAGGCACGGGTAGCAAAAACACAGCCACCCGGGTCATCGAAAAATTAAAAGAATATATTGTAGCCGTAAGACTTGAAAGAAATTTTACCAAAGAAGAAATTCTTGCGCTGTATTTAAATGCTGTGCCCTATGGCGATAATATTTACGGCATACGCAATGCGGCCCGTACCTTTTTTCAGAAAGAGCCAGACCGTTTAAATCCCGAGGAAGCGGCTTTGCTCGTAGGACTACTTAAAGGCAACTACATTTATAATCCACGGGTGCATCCCAAGCAGGCGTTAGACAGAAGAAATGTTGTATTAGGGCAAATGGAAAAGAACGGCTACCTGACAGCAGCACAAGCTTCAAAGCTAAAAGCCTTGCCCATCAAATTAAATTATAGAAAGCTTGATGAGAACACAGGCTATGCACCTTACTTCCGGGAAGTTTTAAAAGATGCCGTGGAAGATGCTTTGAAAGGCTTAACCAACGATGAAGGCGACCCTTACAATATTTATGATGATGGCTTAAAAATTTATACCACCATTAATCCAAAAATGCAGCAATATGCCGAAGAAGCTGTAGCCCAACAAATGCCTGTTCTTCAAAAAGCGTTGGACAGGCAACGTAACATAAAAACAGGCAGTGTTTGGAAAGGCCACCAGAATGTATTGGACGCAGCCATGAAAAATAGCGACCGCTGGCGGAATTCAAAAGATGATGGCATGACGGATGCAGAAATCAAAAGGTCATTTAAAGTAAAAACGCCGATGAAAGTTTTTGCATGGAATACCAAAAGAGAAACTGACACCGTGATGACGCCAATGGATTCTATCAAGTACCACCGGCAGATGATGCAAACAGCTTTTATGGTCAACGATCCTATTACTGGTGAAGTACGTGCCTGGGTAGGTGGTATTGACTTCAAAACTTATAAGTACGATCACGCCAACATCAATACCAAACGCCAGGTTGGTTCTTCCATCAAACCTTTACTTTATTGCCAGGCTATGGAAGAACGTGGCTTTACGCCGGAAACTATGGTTGAAGATGTGCAACAAACATTTGGAAAAGACCAGTTGGTGCCGGCCACCAGTAAAACCTGCACCGGTCGCACCATGACGATGGCTTCCGCCCTTGCCTGGTCCCGCAACTGCGCCACTGCTTATATTATGAAGCAGGTAGGGCCTGCGCAGTTTGCCAACTTTTTGGAACGCATAAATATTCCTACAAAAGTAGAGCCTTACCCTTCAATTGCATTAGGCTCGTGTGATCTTTCCCTGTTTGAAATGTTGTGGGGCTATTCCATTTTTCCTGGCCATGGATTTTCTACCAAACCAAACTTTATTACCCGTATAGAAGACCGGAATGGTAATGTTATTAAGCGTTTTGATGCTGGCGCTAACCGCAAAGAAGCTGTAAGCGAAGTAACGGCCTACAACATGTGTAAAATGATGGAAGGCCCTGTTACCAAAGGCACAGCCGCAGGGTTAATGCAGGCACTCGGAGCAAAAGAAATGGGCGGTAAAACCGGTACTACTAATGATAATGCCGATGCGTGGTTCATGGGCTATTCTCCGCAACTGCTGGCCGGCGTGTGGGTAGGATGTGATGACCGCTTCATTCGCATTGAAAGTGCCCAGGGTTATGGTGGAACCGCAGCCCGTCCTATTTGGCAGGCTTTCTTTAAAAAAGTGTACAATGATAAATCTTTGGGCATAGACAGGAATGCCGAATTTATTAAGCCTGCCGAATTGCAAAATGAAATTAATAATGCCGACATGATGAACATCATTGACGAAAGCGTACCTTCTGATGAAGGACAAAGCCCCAGCGCCGATGATTATACCTTGGATACTTCTCATAATATTCCTGCAGAATCGAAACCGCCGGTGGACGACGACAATATCAAAAAAGACAACACCAAAAAAGATACAGCTAAAAAAACACCTAAAATCGGCGACATGACACAACCCGAACAAAAAGAAGAAAAGAAAGGCTTTTTTAAAAAACTATTTGGCGGAGGAAAGAAAAAAGATGATAAGAAAAAAGACAACGATTACTAATACTTCTGATAAAAAGACCCTCGTAAACCACGAGGGTTTTTTATGGAATGGCATTACCTCCCTACACCTGAGTTCGCATTATAGCAGAGTCGGCACAACATTTTCATATACTTAAAAAAATAAGTTATGAACCGCACAAACGATGATAACAATAGAAGCAACCGGGTTCCTGAAAATGATCCATCAAAAGCTATGGACAGCAAAAAAGAAGTAGAGAATTCAAATGATGAAAAGACAGACCAGGATTTCCCCGGCTACCCTCATTACCCCGCCAAGGAAGACATTATGGATCAGCGAACCGATTCGCACCGTGTTGATGTAGATGTGGAAAATATTCCCGCTAATCGAAATACAACTGGTGTGAGCCAACGCTACCTGGCCGGGCAGGATAGAAACAGAGCAGAAAATGCCATGGAGCCACAGCCCGGGCTTGGAAATGATGACCTGGGCATACGTGCCGGAAATGATTCTGATGTAAACAGCGATGATCTGGCTGTGCTCAATTCAACAAATGATGAAATAGGCGTACCTCAAAATGTTTCTAATGTAGAATTGAACAGTGATCTGGATATTCCGGGTGCAGAACTGGACGATGAAAACGAAAACATTGGTGAAGAAGATGAAGAAAATAACTATTACAGCCTTGGCGGCGACAGGCATGAGGCGCAGGAAGAAGATCCATATTCCGGGCCTGACAGGGAAGGGATATAGATGACTGGTTGAAAAGTTGATAGGTTGAAAACTAATGGAGCTTTCTATTAACCTATCAACTTTTCAACTCATCAACTATTCAACTTTAAAAAAGCTATGAAATATAAAATTCCTATTTTACTACTTGCCTTGTCTCTTCTGCTAAACTGCAGCCCTTTGCGCAAGATCAATATGAAAAACAGGTCAGGTGGTGATGTAGAGATCACCTGGAAATTAAAAGATCTCGACAGCCTTTACAAAAGCCCTTTTTTCATGAACCTTTCCAGAACGACAAAATTTGAATTAAAACCCGGCAAACCATACAACACGGTGAAAATGTCCTTTGGCATGGGTTCATGGCCAAAAGATACTTTAAAAATGATAACAGACAGGCTTGAGTCTTTAGAAATAAAATCACCCAATGGCACCATCAAACTCGACTCTTCAAACAACATATATTCATTTCTGTGGGGCCGCCGCAAAGGAATCGGAAAAAGAAAGATAGAAATCCTCATCACAAAATGAACGGACGATTCGTGGATTTCCCTATGCAGCTCTCAAAAATTCTTTTACTCAATATTCTCTTACGTAAAACACGTTCTTGTGTCGGAAACTTTACAATTAAAGTCCGATAAGCCTGTACGCCATTTATTACTGATCACTCCTTTTCTCTAAACACTTTAAATTGCATGTAGCAAAAATTTACATCATTTTAAAAGTGCTTAACGCTTCTAAAATTTTTACATGTAACTTTATCTACCACCAATTTGTTGAACCACCGGTTTTCATTTTTCAACGCCACCATTGAAAAAATGGAAACTAAGAATTGATTTGGCGTGCAAACGAAAAACGAAACCAGTGCCTCTTTAAGCAACCTTGTTTACCTGCCTGCTTTTGCGCAGTATCTTCTTGAGCACAGGCTAGACCAAATGGTTCAATTGCAAATACAGATCAGCAGGGAAATCAATATTCCTGTATTAAAATTTTTCAAGGACTTTTCGGAAGAAAGAATCTTCAAAATAAATAAGCGGAGACTTAAAGAACTGCTGACCTGCCTTTCGCAAAATAAAGCATTAGAACAAATTGACGCTTCTGTGCAACAATGGAAAAAAAGTCGCCTCCCTCTCGTACAAAAAGATGATATTGTTGCCGAAGACATAACGCTTATTACTTACCTGCGCAAAAAGTTATTCCTATATTTTATTCCCGATTATTGCTCGCAGACAGATCAAATGATTGAACTGATCAAGGAAATTGATCTGTTTTTAACCGAAGGAGAAACTTCCGCTGCTAATCTTTACATTCAGCTTTTAAAAGAGCGTATTGATCAGCATTCGCATTTCATCGAAAAAATAACCAACACCTCTCCCGGAATTATTTACGTGTACGATGTAATCAATAACAAAGAAGTTTATACCAACAAAACCATTACAGAATTTCTTGGATTTAAGCCCCAGGAAATCACTTCAATGGGAGATAAGTTTGTAGAAACGCTGATTTACCCGGGCGATCTTGAAGCATTAAGGCAATACGAAGAAGAATTTAAAACCACCAAAGATGGCGAAGTACGTTCATTAAGATACCGCATCAAAAACAACCAGAATGAATACCGCTGGTTACGCACATACGAAACAGTTTTTAAAAGAAACGAAACCGGGGAAATAAGTGAAAAAATTGGAATTGCCATTGATGTGCATAAGCAAAAAACCACCTCCGACCAGCTTCAAAAAAGAGAAGCAGAGCTTTTAGAAGCACAGGAAATTGCCCAGCTGGGAAATTTCACATGGGACTTTGAACAAAAGGCCTCGCAAGGTTCTCCACAAACAAAAAAGATTTTAGAAGTAGAGTTTGATAACATAGGCGGCTTCATGGAAAGGGTTCATCCTGATGATAAAAATAAAGTAAACGCAGCTATAGAAGATGCCTTAAAAACAGGCAGGTTTGAAAGCGAGTACCGGTATCTTGGCGACAAAACCGAAAAAACCATTTGGGCCCGCGGCATCATTAATTTCGAAGATGGCAAACCCCGTTCTATGCACGGAACGGTAATGGATGTTACCGAAAAACAAAAACTGATTCAGCAACTGAAAGAGAATGAGTCATTATACCAGGAAGCGCAATCACTCACCCACATTGGCAATTATTCGTGGGATGTTGCAACAAACAATATCAAATGGTCGGACGAGTTGTATCGCATTTATGGCCTTGAGCCGCAATCAGTAGCTACGCCTTTTGATTTCATTGAAAAATTTAATCGTCCGGAGGATACGGATTTGGTACGCAAGTCCATAAAAAAAGCCATAAGCACTAGGCAGCCATTCGATTTCTACTATCGCATCATCGCCGGAGACGGAAAAGAGAAAACGCTTCATGCCAGGGGCAACCTAAAATTTGCTGACGATGGAAATGTAAGAACGATCATAGGCACAGCCCAGGATGTAACAGAGCAACAACAGGTGCAGCACGAACTGAAAGAAAATCAAACCTTCATTAGAAAAATAACCGACGCAACCCCTTCCATTATTTCTTCATACAACATCAATACAGGCAAGTATGTTTTTATTAGCGAAGGGTTGGAAAAATTATTGGGTTATGCTACTAAAGACGTAATGGAAAAAGGCGTGCAGTTTTTTGTCAACATTGTTCATCCTGATGACATTGAAGAAATGACAGAAAAAAATGCCAAAGCTTTGGAAGAGGCAAATGCTCATCCTGAAAAAAACGACATGGTGGTGGAATTTGTCTATCGCATGCTTCACAAAAACGGCAGCTACCGTTGGTTCCATACCTACGGAACTATTTTCGACCGGAACTCTGAAGGCAGGGTTGAACACATTTTAAATATTTCGCTTGATGTAACAGAGCAGAAAGAAGCTACACAAAAGATTGCAGACCAGGAACACTTCATCCAGCAAATAGCAGACGCCTCTCCCACCATTTTATATTTGTACGATGTAGACGAACAAAGTATTGTGTACATCAACCGGGAAATATTTTTTGTGTTGGGGCATTTACCCGATGAAATTATGGATGCGGCAGATACAATTACAGAAAAGCTTTATCATCCAGAAGATTTTCATTTGCTGCCTGGCAGAAAGCAAAGCAACAAAAACTTTCAGCAGGTAGATTCGATGATGCAGTACGAATGCCGCATGAAAAGAAAAGATGGAGACTGGTGTTGGTTCTTAGTAAGAGAAATTGTTTTTAAAACAGATGAAGCCGGAAATATCAAACAAATTTTGGGTGCGGCATTAGACATTAGTCACAGGAAAGAAATGGAAAAAACCATTTTACAAAACGCGATGCTGCTGGAGCAATCCAACGCCAGCCTCGAAGAATTTGCCTATGTAGCCAGTCACGATTTGAAAGAACCCTTACGCAAGATTTCAACATTTGGCGATAGGCTCACTGCTACGCAGACAGACAGCTTAACAGCCGAAGGAAAAATTTATTTAAATAAAATTGTTGACGCTTCACAGCGAATGCAAACCATGATCAGTGATCTGCTTTCTATTTCAATGATCTCCGGCAACCATTCGTTTGAAAATTACAGCCTGCAAAAAATACTGGACGAAACTTTACAAACCTTAGAGTTTAAGATCGAGCAGCAAAATGCAATTGTAAAATCCGATCCATTGCCCGAAGCCAATATTATACCATCGCAAATGCGACAGCTTTTTCAAAATCTGCTGAGCAACTCATTGAAATTTACAAGAGCAGATGTTCAACCCGCCATCAGCATTAAATATGCTGCCGCTGCCGAAAAAGATATTATGCGCTACCAGTTGAAACAAGCAGAACGTTACCACAAACTAGAAATATCGGATAACGGCATTGGCTTTGAAAATGAGTTTGCAGGAAAAATATTTGCCATTTTCCAACGCCTTCATGGCCGTAGCGAATACGAAGGCTCCGGTATTGGCCTGGCTATTTGTAAAAAAATTGTTGAGCACCACGGCGGTATTATTTACGCAAGCGGTTCACCAGATATAGGAGCCACATTCACCATAATGCTACCTGCATGAAAAAACACAACATACTCATTGTTGACGACGACGCAGACGACAGGGAGATTATTAAAGATGCGTTCACCAACGCAAGCAGTGTGCATGATTATACTTTCCTGGAAAACGGAGACAAGCTTTTAGATTATCTTGAGCATAACGCCGGCAACGGCCTCCCTTCGTTAATACTGATGGATTTGAACATGCCGGGCAAAGACGGACGCGACATCTTAAAAGAAATAAAAGCAGACCAACGTTTTTTGTCCATCCCCGTCATTGTATTTACTACTTCTTCATCAGATAAAGACAAAACCACTTCTTACCATCTTGGCGCCAACTGCTTTTTAACCAAGCCTGATACGTTTCAGAAATTAGTAGCCCTTGCAAAATCAATATCGAGCCTTTGGCTGCAGTAATAGGTTGGTTGAAAAGACTGGTAAATGCATTCAGCAATGAAAGAGCTATGATACAAAACCATTATCAACATTTCAACCGATCAACTTATTAGCCAATGGTACAATTATTTCAGTGCGTCAATCAATGCAAAAGATCAATTGGCATATTGGTTGTTCAGGCTTTCATTACAAAGAATGGAAGGAAGCATTTTACCCCAAAGGATTGCCGCAGAAAAAATGGTTTGATTACTATGCACAACATTTCAATACGCTGGAGCTGAATGTTACGTTTTATCGTTTTCCTACAGTAGCCATGTTGCAAAACTGGCGGGATAAAGCACCTGAAGGTTTTAGTTTTTCAGCCAAAGTGCCGCGATCCATTACCCATTTCAAAAAGTTCGAAGAAACAGAGGTCATGCTGAAAGATTTTTACCAAACCTTAAAAGGCGGGTTAGGTGATAAATTGAGCTGTGTGCTATTTCAACTACCCCCACAATTTTCGTTTTCCGAAGAAAAACTGCAAAAGATCATCAGCCAGGTTGACGCTTCATTTAACAATGTAATTGAATTTAGAAATGAAAGCTGGTGGCGAAAAGACGTGCAGAAAACTTTAAAGGAAAACAACATTAGCTTTTGCGGTGTTAGCTTTCCAAAGATATCCTTTGATGAAGCAGTGGTTAATACATCGCTTTGTTATTATCGCTTTCATGGCGTACCCAAACTTTTTTATTCGGAATATGATGAATCGTTTATCAAAAGAATATTTGACCAGGTCAAAAACAACAAAACTGTAAAACAAGCCTTTATTTATTTCAACAACACTGCTTCTTTAGCCGCATTGCACAATGCAAAGTTTTTCCAGCAATTGATTCATGAATAAGTTTAAATTTAAAACATGGTTACCCAAACACCCTGGTTTGAACGCAGCTTCAATTTTAATTTCCCGGTTGGATTATTTCCCATCATCTTCAGCCGACTTGAGGGAAGCATTTTCAGGCTCCATAGCGTTTTATTAAACGCCGACGAAGAATTTTGCAGTTACCATGCAAATGGTTGGAGTGTGAAACAACACGTCGGTCATTTGTACGACCTGGAAGAATTATGGTGGAAACGCCTGCAGGACTTTTTGCAAAACAACCAAATGCTTACCACAGCCGATTTGAACAATACAAAAACGGAAGAAGCGGGCCACAATGAAAGAACATTGGAACAATTGCTGCAGCAGTTTACCATTGAACGGCAGAAAACATTAGAAGGAATTTATGCCTTTGATAAAGAGCTGCTGGAAAGAGTTTCCATTCATCCACGCCTTCAACAACCTATGCGATTAATAGATGCGCTTTATTTTGTGGCCGAGCACGACGATCACCACATTGCCATAATATCCAATCTTTT
The DNA here is from genome assembly GCA_051955075.1 of Flavisolibacter sp. Classification (GTDB taxonomy): domain Bacteria; phylum Bacteroidota; class Bacteroidia; order Chitinophagales; family Chitinophagaceae; genus Flavisolibacter. Next base: position 6,511 of record JBQCHB010000502.1, on the reverse strand, counting down.
GAGAAAGCCGCAAGGGTAATAGTTGATAAATAATGCATGATAGTAACAGCCTCTCATCTACCATCAGTCATCTGTCATTTGTCATCTGTTATCTAACATCTACTTCTCTACTTCTTCAATCACATGGCCAATACAACCATTCGGCATTTGAACATGTAACAATGCTGCCACCGTTGCAGCAATATCGGTCATATATACTTCGCGGTTGGTTTTACCATGCTTAATATTCCATCCGTACCAAAGCAGTGGAATATGGGTGTCGTACGGGCTCCATGTTCCGTGTGTCGTTCCTGTTTTGCTGTAACCTTCAAACCAACCGCTGTTTAATACAATCGCTATCTGCCCGCTGCGCTTGAAATTGTAGCCGTTGGTCATCATCATTTTAATCTTTTCGGGAACGGGCACCCTGCCTACTGCTGCCATGTCTACTGCATAGGTAATACCCGGTTGCCTTTGTAAAAATTCAACAGCCGTTTTTTTAATGGCATCAAAATCAAGGTGGGCTGCGTCTATTTTATTTAGATCGAAATTTACCTGGTAGTTGCGAATAGAACGCACCAATCCTGGTGTTTCGAACTTTGCCGTCAATATTTTATTCAGCGTATCTGTCAACGGCCTTGTGTACCAAAAGTCTGCAGGCATTTCATGCTCCTTCATAAAGTTAATGGCATGCGCTGCACCATGATCGGCCGTTAAAAAAACAAGCCATTGGCCCTTGCCAACTTTTTCATCAAGCGTTTTAAAAAGACCCGACAACTCTTTGTCAAGACGCAGGTACGTGTCTTCAACCTCAATAGAGTTCACGCCAAACATATGGCCCACATAATCGGTAGAAGCAAAGTTGATGGTTAAGAAATCAGTGGTGCCTCCTTTACCCAGGTCATAAGCATCCAATGCAGCTTTGGCAAACTCCGCGGTCAGCACATTACCAAATGGCGTACTGCGAAAACTGGACTTACTTTTTGCATATGCCGTCTTAATGTCGTGCGGAAACACGGAAGATTTTTCGCCATAAAACAAACCTTCATACGGTTGTGCATCGGCATCGCTTTGCTTGTAGGTATTCAGCGGGTATAAGGTATTCCATCCTTTTTCAACCAATTGGCCAATGCGCTTTTTCTCATTGAACTGGTTAACCCATGCAGGCAATTGCTGCATGTAATAAGTGCTGGTGATAAAATTGCCGCTGGCATCGTCGAGCCAGAAAGCGGCTGTAGCCAAATGCCCTGCAGGCAGTATCGAAGCCCTGTCCTTTAATGAAACACCAACCACTTTTGATTGAAAGTTAGTAGCCAGTCTCAATTCGTCGGTAATGGTTGAAGTCAGTAAATTCCGGGGTGACATTTTTCCATCTGCGGCCGAAGCAGCGCCTACGCTTTGCACCGTAGAATCGGACGTGCAATAGACAGATTTACCGGTAAGTTGGTCCGTCCAGTCGTTGCCCGCAATACCATGCAGTGATGGAACCGAGCCGGTGAAAATAGTAGTATGTCCAACAGCCGTATAAGAAGGCAGGTAATTGATAAATGTATTGTCGCATGAGAAGCCGTCGTTGATCAATCGTTTGAAGCCATCGGTAGTATAACGGTCGTAGTAACGATACAAATAATCCCAACGCATCTGGTCCACTACAAAACCTACAACTAATTTAGGCCTGCTTACATTTTGTGCCTGCGTGGAAATGGCAAGCACCAAACAAACACAAACGATTATTCTCTTCATCAAAAATTTATTTAAGCGGCAAAGTTAGTGGCTCGGAAATAAACCCTTAGGTTGTCATGGTTAATTTAAGTGAATACCTTTACCGCAACACAACCACCATGAAAAAAATAATTGTACTAATTGCTGTTTGCGCCACCACTGCAACAAAGGCACAAAACAATATTGACGGATTGATCAATGCCGAAAAAAGCTTTGCAGCATACGCCGTTGCGCATAATATGAAAGATGCTTTTCTAAATTTTTTAGACAGCACAGGAATTGTATTTGATAAAGGCCGTCCTGTTAACGGCATTGAATGGTGGAGTAAAAGAGAAGCGAGAGGCGGTATATTAAACTGGCATCCGCAGTTTGCAGAGATTGCTGCTTCCGGTAATTTAGGTTACACCACAGGCCCGTGGACCTTTCAGTCAACACTTAACGACAGTGTAGTGGCCAGAGGGCAATACAGCACTGTATGGCATGTAGACAAAAACGGTGAATGGAAATTTTTGGTAGACCTCGGCGTGAGTAATTTACCCTCAACCGATTCGGCTGAAGTAGTTAAAATTGATGCCCCAAAGGTTTCGGCCAACCCGATCAATTTACATTCATTGGTAAAAACTGAAGAAGCTTTTATCAAAGCTTATAAAAAGAAAACCGCCGCTGCCTACCAACAATTCCTGTCGCAGCAAAGCATATTGAACAGGAACAATGCCTTACCTGCAACAACACCCCAAGTACGATCGGGCACTATTGAAGCCACGCCAAAGACAATGAGCTTTGCCATCAATGGCTCGTGGATTTCTAAAAGCGGCGACCTTGGCCTGGTTTACGGTACTACAACACTCCATGGTAAAAAAGAAAACTATCTCCGCATCTGGCGAAGGGAAAAGGAAGGATGGAAGATTGCATTGGAGGTGTTGCGCTATTAAAGAATAGATGAGAGGTGACAGATGATAGTTGATCGTTGACAGATGATAGTTGGCAGTTGCGAGCTACGAACCATTTACCATGAACCATGAACTATGAACCATGAACTATAAACCATTAACCTTAATCCTTATACCTCTACCTCAAACCTTTGCCCACCCTCATTCCCCTCGAATTCCTTATTTTTGCGGCACTAAAAAGTGCTGATAGAATTACCGGATGCTGAAGTGAGTGACACAACAGAAGCTCATAGTAGCAATGTTGTTAAGCCCCTAAACAAAAAATTACGAGCCATTTGCTGCAAGCATCACTAACCGACATGGCAACTACGAACTATAAACTATAAACTATAAACTACCTATGGCAGATCTTTTTGAACGTCTCGTGAAAAACTACGGCCCTCTTGGCCAGCATCGTGAAAGAGCATACGGATATTTTGCCTTTCCAAAACTGGAAGGTGAAATCAGCAGCCGCATGAAGTTTCGCGGCAAAGATGTAATTGTATGGAGCCTCAATAACTATTTGGGATTGGCCAATCACCCTGAAGTACGCAAGACAGACGCCGATGCTGCAAAAGAATACGGGCTGGCTACGCCAATGGGCGCCCGCATGATGAGTGGCAACACTAACTTTCACGAGCAGTTGGAAAAAGAACTGGCCACGTTTGTAAGTAAAGAAGATGCCTGCCTGCTGAACTATGGCTACCAGGGCATGGTAAGCATTATTGATGTATTGTGCAGCCGCCACGATGTAATTGTGTACGATGCCGAAAGCCACGCCTGCATTATTGATGGCGTTCGTTTGCACCCCGGCCACAGGTATGTGTTCAAGCACAACGATATGGAAGATTTTGATAAGCAAATGCAACGTGCCACAGCACTGGTTGAAAAACAGGGGGCCGGTGGTATCCTGGTAATTTCAGAAGGTGTGTTTGGCATGGCCGGCGACCAGGGAAAACTAAAAGAGATCGTGGCACTGAAAAACAAATACGATTTCCGTTTGTTGGTAGATGATGCACATGGTTTTGGCACACTTGGCAAAACAGGCGCCGGTGCCGGTGAAGAACAAGGCGTACAGGATAAGATAGACATTTACTTTTCCACCTTTGCTAAGTCAATGGCTTCTATAGGCGCTTTTGTTGCCGGCGATAAGGCCATTATAGACTATATAAGATGGAATATTCGCAGCCAGATATTTGCCAAAAGCCTGCCCATGCCATTGACCATTGGTAACCTAAAGCGTTTAGATCTTTTGCGCACCAAGCCAGAGCTGAAAGAAAAGCTTTGGGAGAATGCATTGAAGCTGCAAAACGGTTTAAAAGCAAAAGGATTTGATATAGGCAAAACCGATACACCGGTAACGCCTGTGTACATGAAAGGCGGCGTGGAAGAAGCCACAGCCATGGTAATGGACCTGCGTGAGAATTATGGTGTGTTTGCATCGGTGGTGGTATATCCCGTTATTCCGAAAGGGCATATTATTTACCGCCTCATTCCTACTGCTACGCATACCGATAAAGACATTGAAGAAACACTGAAAGCCTTTGATGAAACAAAGAAGAAACTAGACCGTGGCGAGTACAAGGCCGAAGCTATTCCCGACATGGCGGAGTACAGCGCTAAAAGGTTTGAATATTTTAGCAGCAAGCCAAAGTCGTCGAAGTAAGTTGAGTTAGTTGAAAGGTTGATAAGTTATAAGCACTGCGCAAGCGGTGCTTTTTTTATTGGCTGCAGGTTTGGGGATTGTATTTGGTACTAAATGGCCTACTTTCCCAAAACGTTTCCCAACACGCCAGCCAAATTATTAACTTCTTCCAGCAAAAACCGTGGAGAGAAAACAGTAACCAGCTCATAATCAATACACCATCAATGAGTAAATAGTGCCGCTTATGGTCAGCAGCCATGGCCAAAGCACCCGCAAGCAGGGCTTCCATTGGGTAATAGAAGCCATTCGAATAGGTAATAGAGAGGCCGCTATTATATAATAGAAAGGAATGTATTAGGTAAAAGAAGCCACTTGCTTAGGCAAGGATACCAATGTTCTTGTATCTGTGAATAGTAACAACTTGTTTGCGTACAGCGAAAGGAGTATTTCATGCAGTTAGATGTATGTATATTGCGGAAATACAAGTATTATGCGCAAATTAAACCAGAACTAATGAAGACGTTTTTGATTGGTTGCATTTTCTTATTTGGCTTTACGACCGGTAAACTTCCAGAAGGGTGGACAAAGGTCGACAATCCGAAAATCGCCGGTAAAAAGTTTGAGGTTTACTTCTTTGATTATATGACACGACTTCAAAAGTTGCGGCCTGACATCATGCAACTAAAAGGCCGAGAATTTACCAATGCTCTTCGGGATATTCAATTCCAATATCCAGTCTATGTTGCACAAACAAAGGCTGACAACAAAGACTCTGTTATATTCTACATATTGAGACCCAACAAAGCAAAGATTGACCGTCCTTTTTACTACGATCTGCAGGTTGTCAAGGTGAACAAAGATTTCTCTTTAGAAGCCTTAGAAAACAAGGATGAATATCAAAAACATATTATTAAAACCATAGACGCATCAAAATGTCGAGGAGCGTTGGTCGGCGAACACAATCTCTTGGTACAGCGAAATCCAAATAAGAAAGAGATGATTGGTAATGGAATTCAGATAGCCGACAGCATATATACTAGGGTTATACCTTATGAAGAAGTAAAAAGTCAGTACTATAAAGTTATTGAGGACAATCTGTAGCAACACCAACAAAGGCGTAAAACATATTCAACATTTTTAACCGGATGAGCTTTCTTTCAAGAATTAAACTCTTAACCTTTCTTAAAGACAAACACAAATCGTATGAATTGAATTTTCCGGTAGCGGAAGTATTCAATGCGATTAACAACATCCCTCAATCAGTTGGATTATGGAGCACAAGTAACATAATGCTGAAATATTTTGACGGGAAAGATTTTACAATTCAACTTATCCGATTAAATGCAAGTGTTAACTCACCAAGATTGGCATCAAAACTTTTTGGAGAAATTGAAAAACGAACAGAAGTTGAAACTATAATTCGGACAACATTGAAGTGTAGCCCCGGAACTTATATTTCATTTTTCATCTGCATATTGACTGGACTTATTTTCTTAGGAAAACTTCTTTTTTTTCATGGCGACATTGTGAATTTGCTTTGGGCTATTTTAATGCTTGGAGTATTTCCTTACTTATTATCAGGGTTCAAGAATGTGAGTGACATCGCTATTACGGAGAATTTTGAAGAATACTTGTCAAAAGAGTTAAAGAAATAGAAACAACATTTTTCTTCCTTTCCGAGTCTCACAGCGCTGGATTTGAGCAGCGTCATAGAATCAACGGCGTAAAAGGAGTATCTTTCATGCAGTTAATTGTGCTGTTTTAGACAAATACAACTGTATACGCAATTTTATGAAGAAGTTCGTTCTAGTCCTGAGCCTGCCACTTTTATTTGGTTTTGTTTTATTCAGCTATGAATGCGATTTAAAAGGTCATTTGCGAATACATCGTAATTCTACCTATTCGAACTTACATGACATTGAAATATTTGTAAAAGGGAATGAAAAGTTCTTAGGAAAAACAAAAACGGACAAAAAAGGAAACTTTAATCTCTTTTTCCTGGTTAACCAGGAAAAGGCATTTTTATTTTATGCAGTGCCGGTAAAAGGCGACACAATTTTATTAAAGACAGTAACCAGGTTCAAAAGCCAAACACCTGCATTTACGTTTTATTTACCAGGCAAGAAATAATGAAAAAAGCAAATTATATGCGCTTGGCAAAAACGGCTGAAGCACTATACTGAATTGCTAATCGTTATTAATCAGTGATGCTAATGGTAAGCAACAGAAACGTAAA
>JBQCHB010000501.1:0-10980 GCA_051955075.1 Flavisolibacter sp. | reverse complement strand
GGCAACAATCAATCGCTTTGGCAATTTTTGCCCAATGCAACCAACGATGACGCGGGTACATTTTCGGGTAATGGCGTGGTACTAAGGTTTGGCGGCGCTAATGAAACTTCGTATTACAATTTTGATAAAGGAACAAAGGTTGATCAAAGAGAGATAATGGACAGAAGCTTTGTGATCACTGACAGCATTGGTAAAGGACAGTGGAAGCTGACCGATGAAACAAAAACAATTTTAAATTATACAGTTCATAAAGCAGTTGGACAGCGCATTTCCAGCCGTACACAAATGACTATGGAAAATGGCGAAATGAAACGGCAGACAATTCCAGATACAGCAGTCGTCGTTGCCTGGTTTACCACTGATATTCCTGTACCTGTTGGTCCGGAAGTGCAGGGGCAATTGCCTGGCGCCATTTTGGAACTTGACATCAACAAGGGACAAACTGTTTATACAGCTTTAGAAGTTTCGCCAAAAGTAAACGTAGGCAAGATAAAAGAACCCAAAGATGGGAAAAAGGTAACTGCAGCTGAGTTCACCAAAGAACGAGAGAAAATAATGGAAGAAATGCGCCGCAATATGCCTAACAGGGGAAATGGAAATGTAATAAGAATACAACAGTAAAGTCACATCCACCCTCAACGGGGAGGTGGCAGGCAAAGGCTCAACTTATTAACCATAATAAAAAGCTCTCAACATGAATTTGTTGAGAGCTTTTTTAATAGTGCTTGAATGCTTTAGCAACTGCCTGGATGCTGAACTACCCTTTATGGATTGGGAACATCATCATTTATATCGCCTCTCTCATTGTCTTCTCTTTCTTTTTGATAAACCGCCAGATTCACCTTCCATTCCGGAAAATAAAATTGCATGCCTACCTCAATTTTTAGTTTGGGTAAATAAGTGGCAGCAGGTGTTAACTGAAATGTGCTGGTGTTAAAGTCTTTGCTTTCGGTTGGTGCCTCGTAATTACCATTTAATGAAAAAGTGTAGCCATCACCCATTTTAATGGTCATCACTTTTAACTGGTTGCAAAGCCATTTGTATTTTTTGGAGGCTTCTTCGAAATCTTCAGTTGTAAGCACCAGGGCCTGCCAACTGTAAATGGGCTTCGCCGAAATGTACTGCGTAATGGTGTTGTCTTCGGCTCCGTCAAACTTTAGCAATGTTGTGTATTCAATTGTTTGCGGGTTACGGGATGTTACATTGCCTTTAATGTCGTTTAAGCCGTTTGGAAAATCGGCAATGACTTTTTGCAGGTTATTCCGCAGGTCGTTGTTGGTAACCGGAATCCTGATCTGGGCCTCGCTTTTAGAGGCAAAACATAGAAAAACAAAAGCAATTAAGCTGGTCTTTGGCATTTTCATTGGGGGATTTTTAACAATTATTGGGCGGCAAAATAGAAAAAAGCTTCGTTGTTTCAATAGAAATGTCTAACTTTCTTCACAGTTTTTCCACATTTTAAAAACTATCCAGTATGAAAAACAGAAACATTGTCCATGCCCACCAGGAGGTTGAGATCTACAAAGAACACTACAGGCCTTCCTTCAACATGTGGCGATTTACCAGATCTATTTTGGGTGTACTGCTTTTTGGGAGTTCTACCGTAGCCCGAAGCCACGTACAGACCAACAAAAAAATGCTTATTAAATAACAAAAACCCTCTTGCTAAAAACAAGAGGGTTTTTGTTATTGGGTGATCCTTAACCCCTTTGTAGCCCTCTCCATCATCGCCGGCATCTTTCTTCCTCCCATGCGGTTTAACCTGTAAGTAAACGTTAGCATGAAAAAGCGATCCAGCACACTGTTCCTGACATCTTCTATATAATTAATGTTGGTATTTCTTGTTACGCTTTGATTCTGTCGTAAAATATCAAACACCGACAACTTCACTTCGCCTCGCTTGCTTTTGAATAATTCTTTGGCAAAACCGGCATTCCATATCGCATAATTCTGGTTAAAGCCGTCTGCTCTGCCGGTGTTCAGCGTGTAATCGAAATCGGTAGAAAGAATAAAATCTTTGGGTAGCGTATAAGTAATATCGGCAGAATAAGTATGTGTTAAGTAAGCGGTGTTCCTTGTTTTTTGCACAGAGTATTTTGCGGAGTAATAATTGACGCTGACATTAATACCCACATCTAATTTTTCCTTGTAATTGTAACTCAAGCGCAAGTCTTCACCAAGGTTCAGGCTGTTGGTAAAATTTTTATCGCTGTTGATAATATTTACATCGCGATTGTATCCAATGCGAGTATTGGTATTAAAGTTTCCGCCATTCATTCTCTGAATAGGGAAACCCATGTTGAACGTTCCATTCAGGTTAAAAGCACCATCTACGTTTACCGGTTTGGTGTATTGCACACCGCCCGGAAGCTGTTGGACGGAATTTGCAATTTTATTTTTTGTGCTGTTAAATGTGACGAAGGCAAACAGGTTTCTAAACTTCACAATGTCAAAAAAGTTATAGCTTAAGGTTAAGTTGTTTGAAAACTCCTGCTTCAACGCGGGGTTTCCCTGGTAAACATTGCGATAATCTGTATTGTCAACAATATCCTGCAATTGTGAAGTGCTTGGCTGTCTTGTACTGCCGCGATAGCCAAACCGAAGGCTGCGGCTTCGTGCAAACTGGTAATTGAAAGACGCCGTTGGAAACAGGTTGGTAAAATTTTGCTTGATGGTTGTTTTCTTTGAAATGTTATTGCTTTCCAAAGTAGTTTGCTGTACGGCAAAACCCAATTGATAATTGTATTTCTTTTTTACAATGCGCAGGTTCGTTCCATAACGGTTCCATTGATTTTGGTTTTCAAAATCATTTCGCAATGAATCAACCATATCGTATTTGCCGGTGCTGGCATTATAATCATGTGTCTTCCGATCGCTTTTTGATTGATTGTTATTGTGACTGTAATTCAGTTCTAAAACTTTGTCTCTTGCAATAGGCTCGGTGTATGACATAGAAACACCATAGTTATTCGTCTTGTTATCTGTTGTGTATAATTTATTGATGTTTTCTTCCTTCCATTTAGCACCGTTGTCATTATAATATTTTGAATCGGTCATGGTATAAGCGTCACGCTGAGCGTTTCCCATGGTGTTTGATAAATTGACAGAAAACGTTCTGCCGGCGCGGCGAAACCTTTTTCTCCAGATCAGGTTATTCACCCAATTGTAGCCATCGCCTTCGCTATGATTGAATGTGCGGCCTTCGTTAGCAAGAAAATTTGCACCGTTTTTCTGTTCATTGGTATAAGAAGAATCGAGACTGTATGTATTGTATGATTTTTGGTAACTGAGATTTGGATTATAAATAATAGAATTAAACGAATCTATGGTGTAGATCATATTAAAATTGAAACGGTGATTATCATTTTCTGCTTTCGAAATCGTATGCTCGTTTGTAGCGAAAGTAGAATCCTGACCCAAAGTGGTGGTGAGGCTGTTGCGGTCATTATCTGTGTTCACATGATTGAAGAAATAACTTCCGTTCACGTCAAAATACTTGCTCCACGTATCTCTGTAGTTAAATCCTAATTGCGAAGATTTCGTGATGCCACTGCCGGTGGTTCCTAAATTCAATCCACCAAAGCTGCCGCCACCGCCGCTTGTTTTTACATTCATTCCGCTGCCTCTAAAACCTCCGCTTCCAAAACTGCCGATCATGTCGGAAAAAGTAAACCCGATGTTATTCGTGTTATTGTCTTTGGCAATAATCGAAGTTTGCATGGCGCCTTTGAACATGTTGGCATTCAGTCCTGCATCAAATCTTTCTTTGGTACCATAGCCTGCGTAAGCTTTGCCAAACACACCTTTCTTTTTATCTTTTTTCAATTTGAGATTGATGGCCTTGGAGCGGCTGCCATCGTCAATTTTATTAAACTTGGCCTGCTCGCTCATGTCATCAAACACCTCAACCTGGTCCACCATATCGGCCGTAAGATTTTTGGTGGCCAGCTTAGGATCGTCACTAAAGAACTCTTTGCCATCTACATAAACTTTTTTTACATCCTCGCCCTGGGCTTTCACGCCACCATCTCTATCTACCTGAACACCAGGCAGTTTTTTTAGAAGATCTTCTACAGTAGCATTAGGCTTTGTTTTGAAAGCATCAGCTTTAAAAGCAATCGTATCTCCGTTTACCCTTACCGGTGCTTCAGTAATCACTACTTCATCCATGCTTTTATAAAAGCGATTCAAACTGATAATGCCAAAGTCTGTATTTGGTTTGGCTGCTGTGACAGAAAACTTCTTTTTTGCCGTTTGCAGTCCTGTAAAAGAAGCCAGCAGGTCGTAATCACCCGCATCAAGATTTTTGATTTCGAAACTTCCGTTGGGGCCAGTTAATGTAAAAGATATGAGTGATGAATCCTGTAGTCGAACGACGGAAACGGTGGCGTCGGTTAGTGGTGATGCAGACAGCGAATCCTGCAAAATTCCTTTTACTGTGCCGCTTACTTTTTGAGCAGCGGAAAAAAAGCTAAAAGCAAAGATGGTAAATACCAATAAGCAGACCTTCTTCATAAGCCGGTTTGTGGAGTACGAAGATATTCGCAAACAGCGTGAAGAGGCGTTAAAAAACGTTAAGGCTTGTACGAAGTGTGGTAAATGCCTGATGTCCGGCTTTGGGGTTTGTTTGATGGAAAATTTTTGCAGGATTCTTTTCATAGGATTTAAAATACTTACTTTGATTCCGATGGTTTCATTTGCATTGATACACACATTTAGCAGCCAAAAATGACTGCTGTTAAACTTGCTTGCCCCCAAGAAACAAGGTTAAGATAATAGAAAGCGGGGATAATTAACAGTGGCAGCAAAATTGCAATTGTGCAGGTATGAACAACGCTATTGTTATACGCTGTTTGGCTATTGCCTGCCTGTTTTATGCTTTAGCTTGTTCTACTCCTGGCAGATCATCGGGCAGAGAGGTAAAAAAAGAAACAAAGGACAAAAGAAAATCACCGATCGTTTTAACTGCCAAAGAGGGCAGCTATTACATCAACCTGCGTCAGAATAATTTTTTTGACTATTTCGGATTGGATAGCAACAACAAAGCGCAGTTGTTTGCCGGCAGTTACGAGTTTGAAGGCGACAGCCTGATGATGGCTTTTTACAACAACAACCAGCCCGGCGATTTGACAGGCAAAGGCCTTGTGGACAAAGCCGCTAATCAACTAATATTATTTTCAAAAGATGCAGCAAAGAATAGGAAGATGGACATCATTATGAATACAAGGAATAATTGATAGTAGTCGCCGTATTACGCATCTGCTTCAACAATAGCAGTTCTTGCATCTTCCTGTTTTCTTATTGCTTTCCGTCTTTTATTCTGTAAATAATTTCTCACCGGCACATCATACAGCACCATTACAGCATAAGCAAAAAGAATTAAAAGAATAGTTCCACCTGCTACAATAAAAAATAATTCAGTTGTTCCGGGCTTGTTGTTAGTGTAATAATTGCCAAATATCCAGATGGCTGCATAGTGAGTCATGTAAAGCGGGTAAGAAATTTTTCCTGAAAAAACACAAAGCTTTTTCACCCCGGCCGATAAGCTGGACCCGGCTCCTAATGAAACCAATAATGGAAAATAAAACAATACTGTCATGGTTTCTGCTATCCAATTCCATTTGAAATGAGGCATAAGAAATGCCGACGCCAACAAAACAGAAATGCCAATAAAACCAAGGCTGTTCTTAATGATCCAGTTCGACCGGTAAATTAAAAGCCCTGCTAAAAATGAATACGAAATGCGGGCACCGCCATCCCAGAAATTTTCTCCTGCCCATCCGCCCAGCAGGTTGCCTGCACGGTAGGCAACAGAACCCAATATTAGCGCTGCAAGCAGGGTTAATACAATTAAATATCGCCGGCTGAGTCTGTAAAGAATAAAGGCATAAAATATGTTGGCAACGTACTCCCAGAATAACGACCAGGAAGGAGCATTGAGCCCAAACAGGTTAAATGCACGGTCTTCCATTACCGATAAGGGGATAAGAAACATGGAACATACAAAGATCAAAATAAGTTTACCCACAGAGTATAGCTCGGTATGGACTGCAAAGGGATCAAAAAGAAAACTCAATAAACCCAATACCGAACCCAGAATAACTAATGGTTGCAGTCGTATAAGCCTTGACTTAAAAAATTCACCCACTTTCATCTTTCCGATGCGGTCGTCGTACGCATAGCCTATTACAAAACCCGATAAGCAGAAAAAAAAGTCCACAGCTAAAAAACCATGGCCAATGAAGTTTTTGCTGGAATCAGGATAAATCCATTCCATAAAATGAAAAATCACAATAGCTATGGCCGCTACGCCTCTCAATCCATCCAGAACTTCGAAATGCGGCTTCGTCTTTAGAACGTCCATGCTCATTTTGTTCATGTTTTACTTTAGGGTGCGCATTTTAAAATGCACAAGGTTTAATAATCTTCAAGCAATTATATTGACGAGTGAGAGCTTTTAAATTGTGCTTCACATTAGCTGAATAAGTACTCTACATCTTCTCTGCTCAATGCTTTCACAAATGTTGCATCGTCGGAAATTAATTCTTTCGCCAACAGGCGTTTCTTTTCCTGTAGTTGCATGATTTTATCTTCAATCGTGTCTTTACAGATCATGCGGTAAGCAAAAATATTTTTGGTTTGGCCAATGCGATGTGTACGGTCAATTGCCTGCTGCTCTACTGCGGGGTTCCACCAGGGATCAACAATGTACACATAGTCGGCTGCCGTTAAGTTCAAGCCCACGCCACCGGCTTTCAATGAAATTAAAAACACTCTTGTTTCTTCGTCGTTTTGAAAACTTTGAATCGCTTTTTCGCGGTCAGGCGCCGAAGTGCTGCCATCAAAATATTCATATTTCACACCTAAGTGCTGTAGCTTTTCGCGGATCAAAGCCAGCATGCCCAGGAATTGCGAAAAGATCAACGCTTTATGGTCGCCAATGTTTTCCGTGATCTCTCTTGCTAATTCTTCTAATTTAATTGAGTGATTTTCAAACTTTTCCTGTTCATTTAAAATAGCAGGCGAGTCGCAGATCTGCCGAAGCTTCATTAAACCCTGTAAAATGGTTAGCTGCGATTTTTGAATGCCCTGCTCTTCAATGGTCCCCATAATTTTTGCACGAAAATCATTGCGGTAGGCATCATAGATCTTACGCTGTTCGTCTTCCATTTCGCAGAACAAAACAGTTTCTGTTTTATCCGGCAAATCTTTGGCGACCTGCTCCTTGGTGCGGCGCAAAATAAATGGATACAATATCTTTTTTAGGTGCTCTTTCTGTTCCGTTTCGCCAAATTTATCAATAGGAATGGCAAACTCCTGGCGGAAAAATTCAACAGAGCCCAACATGCCAGGGTTCAAAAAGTTCATTTGTGCATAAATATCAAACGTATTATTCTGCAGGGGCGTACCGCTCATGCACAAACGATGTTTTGCATTTAACAAAGAAGCGGCTTTAGTAACCTTGCTCGATGGATTTTTTATGGCCTGCGACTCATCCAGTATCACATAATCCAAAGGTATTTGCATGAACAATTTTATATCGCTGCGCAAAGTGCCATATGTAGTAATGATGACATGATGTTTTTTTAATTCATTCATATCCCTGCTGCGTAAAGGGCCATGATGAATATAGTATTCGAGTGATGGTGTAAACTTTTTAATTTCATTTTCCCAATTGTAAATTAGTGTAGTGGGACAAACGACCAAAGCCTTCAGATCGCCATCATATTGCTCGTAGTAATGCTGTAAAAAAGAAAGGGCCTGCACGGTTTTACCCAAACCCATGTCGTCAGCCAAAATGCCGCCCCAGCTTACTTCGTGCAGGTAATTGAGCCATTGAAAACCCGCAGTTTGATAAGGACGCAGAATATGCTGCAGATTCTGTGGCGCTTCAATTTCCTTTATTTCGTCAAACTCACGAATGCGGCTGTATTTTTCTTCCAGCTGAATGGTGAGTTCTTCTTCATTGCGGTTTTCATACAGTTCATCAATCACACTTAAATGATAGCGGGAAAGCTTGAGCTTGTCTGTACGGCCTTCACCCACTCTAAACAATAATGAATATTTTTTCAGCCATTCTTCCGGTAGAATTCCTAATGTTCCATCGTTCAATTGAACAAACTGCTGCTTGTTGGCCAATGCTTTTTTTACTTCGGCGACGCTTACTTTCTGATCACCAAAAAGAATATCCACTTTAGCATCAAACCAATCGGTGTGAGAGCTGATATAAATATGCGTTTGTGGCTTGGCCGTATTGAAGCGAAAGTTTTTCAAACTTTCAAAACCGTATACCGGCGTTTTGGCTTCGTTCATGGCGTCTACAAACAAAAAGAACCAATTGTTTTTTAGTACCTCTGCACCTTTTAAAGCCAGCGCTGCACCGTCGTCGTAAGAAATAAAATTGGAGTGCAGTGTTTGCAATTTTTCAATGAAGCCTCTTTCTGCTTCCCGATTGCGGTGCACTACAATCACTTTATCCTGGTAAGGAATGATCAGTTCCTCTTTGTCCTTTGCTTTTGTATCAAAACCTTTGTAACTGAAGATAGGCTGGAATACTAAGTACTCGCCCTTTTCATGCAAGAACAGTTTTACTTCCGGCTCGCCGTCTTTTATTTCCGATACCAATGATTTATCAAAATCAACCTTGTATTCTTTGGTAAGCGGCATCACCAATTTGCCAAGTGTTTGTGGCCAATCGCTTTCCTTTACTTTCATCACGCCTTTGGGTAGAAACTTTTCTGCAGTTTCCACCGCCTCGGCATTATTCCACAAATACAATTGGTGATTGTATAAAAAAAGCATCAGCGATGGCGCTTCATTTTCTTCCAATGCATAAGCCACCGCATCAGGTTTTACAAAACATTCAACTTCGAAATTTTTTCCATTAGTGCTTACTCTGAATTGCGGCGTAATATATTTTTGACTGAGTTCTATGCGTTCAAGATTAGTGGTTTTAAAGGCCTTGCCTTTAGTAAGCGTATACGCCGGTGTGCCTTCCATTTCATTGAAAAGCTTTTTCAACTTGGGCAACAAATATTCAACGATCAAAGATTTTGTTTCGCCGGGCAATTCATCGCCTTCGTTGTGAATAATATTTTCCCAAATACCGGAAAAAGGAGAGTTGCGGCTTACATATTTATTGATCTCTGCATCCTGCAGTTTGCGCACCAGCAGTAAAAGATTTTTATCGGCATCGTTGTAAGCATCAACATTGATGTATTTAGATAACTCAAGTTTTTGAACCGTACCTGCAAAATTTCCATCTTCATCCATTTCGCCTTCGATCAAATCAACCGAAAAAAACGGGTAGGCGGTTTTACTAAAATTGAACACAGCGCCAAGCCGCCTGGTTATAACTTGTTCCCTCGGTGCAAGCTCCTCTTCTTCAACAGCCACTAATTTTTCGAACTGCGGCCTTGCAGAAGGAAGCGGCGCTGCAATTCGTTTAATAGAAGTGTCCAACACACGCAAATAGGGCTTGCCGTCTTTATAATTGAATTCAAATTTGCCTTTTAAGTCATCCTGTAAAGAATAACCATAAGCTTCGAGCAATTTATTTTTTTCTTTATCCCAATTGCGGATGGTTTCAAAATAATGCTGGCCTTTGGTGTAAAGCAAGTGCAAAAACACGATCACCTTCGCCAGGCAAAGCAAATGTTCTGTATCCTGGTAATTGCTGCTGGTATCAAAATTTCTTTCTTCATTGCGGCGAATGATCACTGAAAAGTCTTCATCATCAATTTTCACCGTTGCTTTTACTGTTTCATCCTTTGCTGTTTCAATAACAGGCTTTGCTGTTTTTAAATATTTTTCTGCTTCCGCAATAATGTCGTGCGATGATAACAATTGTATCGTTTTCAGATCAATTGTTTTCATTTTGGCAACAGTGTGCTTTTGATCATACACAATGTTGTCGGCTTCAAGTAAGCCTTTGTCTAACATCTCCTGTAACCGGATCAATGCAGCGGCTTCATGACGGCAAATATCACCAAGATTATACGGACATGCACAGCGCAGCGAAACTGTTTTCGGGTCTTTATAATTGGAAACATGCACTTTATAGAAAGTGGCGTAGTTGTCATCCTTCACACGAAAAACGGCAGAACCAAACAGGTAATCGTTTTCTACCAACTCCACAAAGCCAATGGCGTGAATTTTTTTTCCACGGCGAATTACTTCATCGCTTCCATGTGTGTAAACATATTTGAGTAAGTGTGGTAAAGCCAAAGGGATATACGATTTTAGATTTACGTTTTTTATTACCGGCTATTGGCCCTTAATCAAACTTCTCCTGCATCGCAACAACCCAAACATGTCGAAGTGTGCTTCTTAAACGATTTTTAAGTTCTTATGCCTGTTAGATGTTTTTCCATTCGTTCAGAAAAGGCCAATTGGCAAAAGTAACGGAATCCTTAGCAGATAACCTGAAAGAAAACAATATTTATGCGTTAAAATTTGGCGGAGAGATTAACAGAAAGATAAAGCGTATATCTGCTCTTAACTTCTTAGCACTAATTTTCCATTTAAGTATTCGGGAAGAATATTGGCAAGATCTGGAGTAAGGCAATGACGAATATCTTTTTCCAATCCAAAATTTGTCAGGCGGTGGTAGTGCGAAGCATCATTCCTTTTCATGAACTCGTATAAATCTTTGTTAGCAGCGCTGTACAAATTTTCAGCGATATGCGAAGCATCGCAATTGATGCTGAAATGTTCTTTTACTCTCGAAATAACGGCGCCTGCAAACAGTGTATCTTCCATATTCACACGGTCTTTCCATGCGGCACATCCCAGGATCACATTTTTATTGATCTCGCTTAAATGATCGCAGACGGCAGAGAGGTTGAGAAAAGACCCCGTAATGATTTCTGTTGCGCCTTTTGCCAAAGCCATATGCAGCAGTTTTGTCCCGTTGGTGGTTGTAAGTACCAGGGTTTTTCCGCCGATAAATTCTTTTGGATACTCAAAAGATGAGTTGCC
>JBQCHB010000500.1:0-3526 GCA_051955075.1 Flavisolibacter sp. | reverse complement strand
TGAACTTCTAAATGGTTTATTAAATATTTCATCGCTGCCAATATAAAAAGACCTGCCGGGGAACGGATAAGCAGTAAAAGGATCAAACGGTTTGTCGGGCGGCAAAACACCATCTTTATTTTGCAGCACCAGTTTTTTTAAACCATCTAAATGATAGGTAAATAAATTTTCCGCTGATGGGATTTGTTCTGATGCAATGATGTCTCTCTGCTCCTGTTCAGAAGGATTGATAGAGCCTACTTTCGTACGAATGCGTATGCCGGTAAGCCGGAAATTTTTATAATCATCTTCATCAATATCGGCTGATGAATTAATTAATACTTTAACTACCGGTTGTGTTGTTTGAATAGCGTAACCGGTGTGCAACTTCGCATCAAAATTGATAACGGCTTGTTCTGTTGGCGGCAAAAAAACAGCAATAGAGTTATTCGCATCATCCAGAAAATACGAGGCTTCAGTTATATTAAGTGCAGGATTAAAAATGCCAAGCGTTTCCTGCGTTGTTTGTCCTTTCGGTGTATATTTTATAAAAAGTTTATTCCACGTATCAGCATCTAAAATATTTTTTACATCAATCCAGCTTTTATCGCCGGTGAGAGAAATTTTAAAAAAACTTTCTTCCGGGTTTTTCGATTCAAAATCTTTTGCTTTCGTAAATAAATTATTATTGTTGGTATCAGTACTTAATTGAATTTGCAGCAACCTGTTTCCGCTTTGTAGAACAAGTTGTGGCGATGCAATAGCAAATCCAACTTCAGCAATATCTGTGCGGTCTGCATCATCTAACAAGGCCACCTGGTCACATAAATTAGTCGAAGCATTTAATGCAGCACTACCTTTGCCGAAGGTTGACCATTTTGCATTTGCATCCGTAAACTGTTCACCAAAACCGTCCTGCGAATTTGCAACTGGTCGCGCATAAATGTTGTTAATCGTTTGTTTGGTTAGCGTATTGCCATCCGCACTTTTTACAGTAAATGAACTTTTATCAATAAAAATATTTTTGATCTCTTTTACTTTGGCCTGGTTGATCACCAGTTCATTTTCTGTAAGATAAAATTGGTCTTTACCGACCGCATCTTTTCCTGCTTTCAGCAATGTGCCAGGCGCTACATCATACTCCGCAACATCTTTTGCTAATTCAAAAACAATGTGCACTTTATCGGGTATGGATGGCTTGGCGGTCAGATGTAAAACATCATGATAATAAAAATCGAGCATTCTTTGCGTGATGCCGTTCATCTGCTGCTGCGCCAAATTGAAAAGCTGCAGAAAAGCTATAAACAATGCCATGTGAGGCTGATGTGCCGGATATTTTTCCAACGCAAATTCCATATAGCTTTCTGAGCTCGTTAGCAGTTGGTTCAGGAAATTATAAAAGCTGTTAAAAATATCATCAACATACAAAGCGCCATTTCTTATTTTATCTTCTGTATCTGTGCCCTGGTAAATAGTTATATCTGCATTGATATTTTCATTCAATCCCCATACATCTTTATTTTTTATGGCAGAATAATCAAGGTTGAGAGGGTGTGATGCATCCACATAATTGAAGCCTTTTTCGTAAGTTACAATTTGCTGCGCCTGCGATTTTAAATTTGAATTGATGGCAAGCTGCAAATCTGCATATAAGGGATTTTCAGGAATAGCGATGGCATACCAGCCATCAATTTTTGTAATCATGCCCAATATTGGGTCAAACAAATCATCAAATGTAGTATGTGACGGATGTGCATCCACTTTTATACGCAGCTCATCATAATCTTTTTTTAGTTGCACTATGTCAGTAAGTGAAATGGAAGCAGCAATAACAGCCATGTCACGTCTGAAAAATTCGCGCCAGCTTATTTTTGTTTTATCTGCCTCATTGTCTTCACTGCCGGGTATATCGTAAAATCTTATTTGATTGGCATAGCGTTTTGCAAACACGAGCAGGTCGTTAATGCTGCGGTCGTCTATCCTGGCATAAGCAGGATCAAGCGCTTTTAAAAACCTGCTCAACTGCCCGGAACCATCGCGGCCAACTTCGCTATGACAATTGCAACAATCTCCCATTTAAATAAATTTTATCAGTTTATAAATCGTTCACGCAAGCATTATGTTGTTTCGATATTAGTTGCCTCTTTCATATAAAAGGGAAACACATAATTGTAGCGTGTATTGGTTGTAATAATGGTGTATTCAATATTTATTTCAAGCAAGCCTTCCTGCTGATTTGGCGTAGAGGTAAGATTGCCAACTATAATGCGCGGCTCATGAATGGTGAGTGCGTCTTTCACAATTTTTTCAATCATGGCAATGTTGGGAACATTCATCGGCTCAAAAACATAAGGCTGCAGGTTGCAACCAAATGTGGGCAGCATTACGCGTTCTCCTGTTATGGTTTGAAGAATAATTTGAATACTTTTTCTTACATTCTCTTCATCCGAAACCATTTCCACGCCGTACCATTCGCGGCGAAATGTGGGGGGAAAACTCCAGCCTGTTCCTAAAAAAGACCTGTCAATTGTTTCTGTATTCATAATAAATTTTTTAACCGCCAATAATTACTGTTGTACAACCTGATGTTATGCTGCCGCCATGTGCAGTTGAATCGCCTTGTCTTGCCGCAGGTTTATTACCAATAAAAACTGATGATGAGCCTTTAAGAATACTGTCAGGTGGACCTGCACATGTACACATATTGCCCACCGTTGCTGCGGGCTTACCGCCAATCAATACGTTGGGCATACCGGGCGGTAAAACAGGGCCTCCGGTATGTGGTGTGCTGCCTGGCGGTGGGTTAGTAAGCGGGCAACTATGATTATCTCCGACTCTTGCTGCAAATGGCATTGCTTTATGTTTATGTATTCAATTCTTATTGGGTTCGCTTCATTCCTCACCCCATTTCTTCCCTCCTCTTCATTTAATTAATCATTACCTGAGATCCTTTTATAGTTACATTTTTTGATGATTGAATTGTAATGCCTGACATATCCATTTTAATGGTGTTGCCATTTTCATCTTCCATTATAAAAGCACCTGAATCATCATTCATTATAATTGATTTTTCTCCCGTTGGTGTAGTTGCTACTAAACTGATGCTTTTATTCGTATCATCAAAAATCAGCTTCATGCCTTCTTTTGTTACAAATCCATATTGTAATAATCCTTCTTCTTCGGGAAGCGGAGAAGGTTTTGAATCGTTACTGTGTAGGTATCCTAACACAATTGCCTCACGCGGATCATCATTTAAAAAACCTAAAACAACTTCATCGCCGGTCTGCGGACGGAAGTAAACACCACGATTATCCCCTGCATCAAGCGTAGCTACCCTCGCCCATATACCTTCGTTACCGGAAGTAATAATTGGTACATGCACTTTAATGCGGTACTGACCGCCATCTTCTGTATCATCAACATCTAACACAACACCTATTTGTAAACCATTTATGCCAGGCAATAAACCAGAGGCAGGTTTATTCATCACATCTTCTCTTTTATAAAACCAATCATCTCTCCACCCAAACTGGATATCTGTTTGCCA
>JBQCHB010000499.1:0-12764 GCA_051955075.1 Flavisolibacter sp. | reverse complement strand
TACCTTTCGTACGCCTACTTCCTTAGCCCGTTCCATTGCTCTTGCCGTACTTAAATTAATATAAGTGAAGCAGGCGATCAATAGCATTAAAACAGCAATACCACTAACAACATAAACATAGGTAATACTATTATTGGGTTCAAAACCTCCGTACTCAGAATAAAGATGAATGCTTTTAAACGGTTCTAACCAATACGTTACATAGTCATTGCCATTCACCTCAGTACTCATTTCTTTTTTCATAAAGGCCGGGATCTTTGCCTGCAGCGAAGCAATAGAGGATTTATCTTTTAATAGCAAATAAGTAGTATAGTTGGCATCCCAATAGGTTTCTTCCTGGTTCACTCCCAACGAAGAAAAAGAAGCCAGGAAATCAAATTTCAGTTGTGAGTTGGATGGACAATCCTCAATAATGCCGGTGATCAAATAATCAGCACCGCTACTACCAATTTTTACTGTTTTTCCAATAGGATCAGTATTCCCAAAATATTTTTTTGCTGTTGTAGCGGTCAGTACAACTTTGTTTGGACCTGACAATGCCTCTTTAGGGCTACCTTTCAGCAATGGCAGGGAGAACAGGTCAAAAAAACTTGAATCAGCATACAAAAAACGCTTTTCATTAAACAGTTTGTCATCGTACCGAACGACCCTTGCGTATTGCCCCATACGAACTGCCGATTCTACTTCGGGAAAATTTCTTTTGAAGGACGGGGCCACTTTAGTGCTGGTAAAATTTCCTTTACTCACCGCACCGCTAAAACTATATTCCATTATAACCCGTGCAATGCGGTCGCCCTTCGTTTGAAAATCATCATAGCTTAATTCATGCCTTACATACAAGGTCATGAGCAGGCAACAGGTCAGACCAATGGCAAGACCAACTACATTGATCAATGAGAAAACTTTATTCTTCCAAAGGTTTCTCCAGGCAATAGTGAAATAATGTTTAACCATATAATAGTTTTACTCGGTTCGTAAACTTTTCACCGGGTTAGCAACGGCTGCCTTTACAGCCTGGAAGCCCACGGTAAGCAAAGCAATGACAACGGCCATTGTCACGGCAAGAGCGAACATCCACCAATGAAATTCGATGCGGTAAGCAAAGCCCTGCAACCATTTATTCATGAAGTAATACCCTGCAGGAATGGCAATGAGTGTTCCCAATAAAACAGGCTTCAATAAATCTTTCGATAACAACAGGACAATGTTTTGCACTGACGATCCCAGCACTTTTCTCACACCAATTTCCTTTGTCCTTTTGATAGCTGTATAAGATGCAAGGCCAAACAAACCAAGACAGGCAATAAAGATGGCGATCACCGAAAAAATACTTAAGACGGCACCCTGTCTTGATTCTGTTTTATATAACTGGTCAAAGCGTTCATCCAGGAAGCTGTACTCAAATGGATAATCCGGCGCCTCGCTTGCATACACTTTTTTAATGGCATCAATAGTAGCAGGAAGATGTGATGTTTTTAATTTGATAAGCGCCAATCTCCTATCCCTTCCCGGAGAAATCACCAAGGGGCCGATAGGATCTTTCAAAGAAATATAATGGTAGTCTTCCACCACGCCAACAATGTTGCGGCGAAGACTATCCCGGTTCACGTTCCTGATCCACTTGCCAATGGCTTGCTCAGGTGTGTATCCCAACTTGGTTGCAGCATTACGGTTAATTAATACTGCTTCTGCCGAATCGGTTTGAAAGTTTTTTGATAAGTCTCTGCCTGCGATAAGTTTTAATCCAAGGGTTTTTACAAAATCTAGATCTGTAAACTCGGTATTGAACATAAATTTTTCGTTTGGATTGGCCTCAGCTTCGAAGCTGTAGCTGTCATGAAAACCACCCGGTTCTCCTGACATCAATGAAACACTTTTCACCGCAGGAATATTCAATAATTCGTTTTTGAATTGCAGGTTATGCCGCGAGATATTAACGTTGTCAAACTTTACGATCATGGATTGTTCTTTGTCAAATCCCAGATCTGTATTTCTCACGTAACTCATCTGCTTCATCATCACCACTACGCTAATAATGAGCAACACAGATATTCCAAACTGAAAAACGACCAATGCTTTTCTAAAGAAAGCGCCACCTTTTCCGCGTTTTAATTTTCCCTTCAGCGAATCAATGGGAGAAAACGAAGAAAGCATCAGCGCAGGATAGCTTCCGGCAAGCAATCCAACAACTATGATCACTCCAATAATAAAAACATAGATCCACGGATCTACCCATTGCAAGGCCAATTTGTAACCTAACAAATTATTATACGCCGGCATCAACACTTGCAATAAACCGATTGAAAGAAGACATGCAATTGTTGCATATAAAACGGATTCCAGAATAAATTGCCCAACCAGTTGCCTGCGCATAGCACCCAATACTTTGCGCAAACCAACTTCCTTGGAACGGTCAGTTGCCCGTGCTGTAGCCAGATTAATGAAGTTGATGCAGGCAATGATGAGAATTAAAATAGCAATGGACATAAATACATAAACCATTTTCTTATTCCCGTGCTTCACGTTATCAAATCCATCCGATGCGAAATAAATTTTATCCAACGGCTTTATCGTCAATCCCATTTTAAATCCACTCGTTGCATAATACTCGCCTAAATATTTATCCATAAATGCAGGGAAACGTTTTTGCAATTGCGCCGGATCAACCGAAGGATTTAACTGCACATACGTGAACATGTTATTGCTTGGAAATTGCGTGTACCAATCTGGCGGTACAATTGGACGCAGTGCACCCAACGGAATAACCATATCGAATTGCAAATGCGAATTGACCGGAACATCATCACATATACCAGTGACTTTCAATTGCTGTTCTTTATTGAACTGCAACACTTTTCCAACGGGATCGTCATTGCCAAAATATTTTTTAGCGGTTGTTGTTGTCAACACAATACTATTTGGATCCTTCAACACAGTTGCAGCATTGCCTTTGACAAGATGGAAATTGAAGAACTGGAAAAAATTACTATCGGTGAGATAGATGTTTTTCTCATTAAATGAAATGTTGTTATAGCTGATCAAATCATTATCCGGCATTATCCGCACTGCCTGCTGAATAGCATCAGGATAGTCATTGGCCAAAGCTGTAGCATAAGCCGGCGATACATAAGGAATTTCCCGGGACTCGCCATTTATTGAGCCGGTTCGCATAATGCGGTAAATATCCTTGCCGTTCTTATGAAAATTATCATAGCTCATTTCATTTAAAATGAAAAGAAAGATCATAAAACAACAGGTAATGCCAACCGTTAAACCCAGTATGTTAATAACAGAAAATGTCTTTTGTTTTCTTAAATGCTTTACAGCAAGCATCAAATAATTCCTGATCATAGAATAAATTTATTCGGTCCTTAAACTCTTAACCGGGTTAGCCAAGGCAGCTTTTACAGCCTGGAAACTAATTGTGGCAAAAGAAATAAAAACAGCGATGAAGGTTGTCAGCGCAAATACCTGCCATCCAATGGA
This sequence comes from Flavisolibacter sp., assembly GCA_051955075.1. Lineage (GTDB taxonomy): Bacteria > Bacteroidota > Bacteroidia > Chitinophagales > Chitinophagaceae > Flavisolibacter. The sequence goes on along the minus strand of JBQCHB010000499.1, from coordinate 9,278 downwards.
TGTTTGATAGGCAAAATTTTGCAGCCACTTATTCATTACAAACCAGGCCAGCGGCGAGGCAATGACAACGGCGATGATGACCAGCCTTAAAAAATCTTTCGACAGCAATGCCACCACACCATATACACTGGCGCCTAATACTTTGCGGATACCAATTTCTTTTGTTCGTTGCTCCGCAGTAAAAGTGGCCAGGCCAAAAAGTCCAAGGCATGAAATGATAATGGCAATAATGGTGAAGTAGTTGATGAGGCTTGCCCGGCGGCTGTCGGCTTCATAGTTCTTTTGAAAATCCTGATCCAGGAAGCTGTACTCAAAGGGCTCGTTCGGATTTAATTTTTTCCATGCTGCCTCCAGCGTAGCTAAGGATTGTTTGATATGGCCGCCACCGGAGTGGGCAATCATATAATTAAATCCTGCATCGGCATCGTTGTAAAACCGGAAGGCGAAAGGCTCAATCGCTTCGTGCAGATCTTTAAAATGAAAATCCTTTACAACGCCAACAATTGTAAAGCGCTGTTGCTGCCCATCCCAATCAAACGCCAGCCATTTGCCAACGGCATCCTGCGGCGATGTAAAACCAAATTCTTTTACAGCTTTTTCATTGATAACAAAACTGGTCAGTGTGTCAGCAGTAAAAGCAGACGAAAATAACCTTCCGGCTACCAGCCTGACGCCAAGGGTTTGTAAAAAATTATTGTCAACAAGGTTGATGTAAATTTTTTTGGAGTTGTCCATCGTTTGGTTCTGCCTGTACATCAGCCAGTCCTGCGGATTGAAAATGCCCGGGTACGCCATAGAAGTGCCGATAGAACTGATGCTGGTATTGTTCACTACTTCGTTTTTAAAGGCCTGTACACTGTTCTTGGCGGTTGATGTTCGAAGTGGTATAATAATTTGCTGGTCTTTTTGAAAACCCAGGTCTTTTTGCCGCAAAAAGTTCATTTGATTGGCAATGACAACTGAGGCAACAATTAAAACAATAGAAATGATGAACTGGAATACGACAAGGCCTTTTCGCAAAGAAATAGCGGCAAGCGAATTACTGAATTTTCCTTTCAAAACTTTTATGGGCCGGAACGACGACAAATAAAAAGCAGGGTAACTACCGGCCAGCAATCCCGTTACTACGGCCAATAAAATAAACAGCGCTGCCAACGTTATTTTTTGCTGAGTGGAAATGATTAGCATCTTACCAGCCACGTGTTCAAACACCGGCAATAAAAGAAATGTAAAGAGTGCAGCAAATACCAGGGCAATGATGGCCATTACCAGCGACTCGCCTAAAAACTGGCGGAGCAAAGAAGATTTTTGAGCACCCAATACTTTCCGTACACCTACTTCCGCGGCCCGTTTTGCAGAATTGGCCGTAGAAAGGTTCATGAAATTGATACAGGCGATCAATAAGGTAAGCAAGGCAATAGAGCCGAGAATAAACAAACTCGTTTTACTGCCGGTAACAATGCCGTTGCTGGAAACACCGGATAAATAAATATCTGTGACAGGCGTCAGAAAATAATTTCTTTTCTTTCCCATCTGCTTTAATTGCTCGCCCAAATGACGCTGCACAAAACCGGGGAATTTTTGAGCCAGCATTTCTGCATCAGCATCTTTCTTTAACAACAGGTAGGTATAAAACATGTTGTTATTGGCAAGGCTTGGATTGTCGTTGGCAAAGCCGTCCATATTGCCACCTCTGAAAGAAAGAAAAAATCTTGCATCCAAATGCGTGGGGCCCGAAGAGTTTGCAAGTACGCCAGTTATCCTGAAACTGGTATCGCCGTTGGTGCTGCTGCTGATGCGAACAATTTTGTTAATTGCTGATTCCCTGCCAAAAAGCTTTTGCTCAATATCTTCATCAATCACCACGCTATTAGGCTCCAGCAAAGCAGTTCTGGGATCGCCTTCTTTAAAGTTATAGCTAAGCACCTGGAAGAAATTGGAATCGGCCAGGAAACCTTTGGTCTCATAAATCGAATTCAGCTTACCGTTATTCTCCCTTACCTGAAACAAGGTCTTGTCATCCCTGAACAAGTTCAGGATCCTCGTTGATGCGGTTACCTCAGGATATTCCTGTTGAAGCATCCGGCCTAATGGCGCAGCAGTATTAGCGCCCCTGTTCTCTACACCCTGGTCAATAAAAACAGTACCGAGTTGATAAATGCTGTTGACATTTTTATGATAGGTATCATAACTCGTTTCATGAACGATGTAGAGTGTGATCAGCATGCAACACGTAAGGCCTATAGAAAGTCCTAATACATTGATGAACGAAAACACTTTGTTCTTCATCAGATTGCGCCAGGCAATCTTTATGTAGGTCTGGAGCATATAGTTTAGTTATTCAGTTCTTAAATTCTTCACCGGATTAGCAATAGCTGCTCTAATTGCCTGGTAGCTTACGGTAAGAATGGCAATCACCACCGATACGATCCCGGCCAGGGCAAATACCCACCATTCTATATTGATGCGATAGGTATACGATTGCAACCATTTGTCCATAGCCCAAAACGCAACAGGCGCCGCAATGAGAAAAGAAATGATGACCAACTTTAAAAAATCTTTCGACAACAAAGTGGTGATGTTGGCAACCGAGGCACCCAGCACCTTGCGAACACCAATTTCTTTAATGCGGTTTTCAGCCATGTAGGCCGCCAGGCCAAAAAGCCCGAGACAGGAAATGAAAATGGTTAGCCCTGCAAATAATGCTGCGAGTGTGCCTGTACGCTTTTCCTCGCCAAACTTTGCCGCATAATCTTCATCAATAAACTTGTAGTTGAACGGATACTGCGGATTAAACTCTTTAAACACCTGCTTGGCAATGTCAAGATCTTTTTCTGTGGTATTTGACGGGTTCAATTTAAAATGTACGGTGCTGAACCATGACGCAGGCCCCATTACGGCCAATGGATTAATTTTATCGTAAGGCGATTCGTAAATAAAATCTTTTACCACGCCTACCACTGTCCACTTATTGCCATCGGCTTGTACAACCTGCCCTACAGGATTAGTGAAGCGCATCGCTTTTACAGCCGTTTCATTCAGCAACATAGCGGTAGAATCGGCAGGATAATTTTTAATGTCTATATCCCGTCCTGCTATCAGTTTTACACCCATGGTTTTTATAAAATCCGCTTCGGAAGCCATTCTTACAAAATCGGTTTTCTTATCCGCCTCCGTGCTTCCCTCCCACTGCCATCCCCAGCCATCGCTGTAGCGGGTAGAAATCGGGCTCATGGATTTTGTAACAGCAACGGCAGCGCCGCGGTTGAGCAATTCATGTTTGATAACATCGTAATGCTTGTCTATATCACCTTCAATGGGTACATAAGCCAATTTTTCTTTTGCATACCCCGAATCCCTGTCCTCGGCATATTTTATCTGGTGCTCAATTATAATTGTGCAAATAATCAATGCAATGGCAAACGTAAACTGCAGCACCACCAACCACTTGCGGGGACTTACAGTAGCATTTTGCGATTTAAAGGTGCCCTTAAACACTTAAACCGGCTCAAACGATGAAAGGTAAAAGGCTGGTTAACTTCCGGCAACGAAACCGGTGAACACAATAAAACCAAGCGCAAAAAGCCATAACAGCGGATTACCGAAATCAAGAAAAAGTTCTTTTTGCACCAGCTTATCAAAGCCCGGCAATGCAATCCATACAATGATGATAGCCAATACGCCTGCAAGAAATGCAAGAATGATGCTTTCACCAATAAATTGTGCGATCAGGAAAACTTTTTGCGCACCTACTACTTTGCGGATGCCTACTTCTTTGGCACGTTTCTCACTGCGGGCCGTGCTTAAATTCATAAAGTTGATGCAGGCGATCAGCAAAATAAAAGCGGCAATAATGCTGAATATTTTTACCCTCTCAATTCTGCCGCCAACATATTGCCCGTTATCAGATTTTGAATACAGCCACATATCTTCAAAAGGCTGCGTGAATACCTGGGTGGTGGATTTATCGCCGTCTTTCGTATGGTTAATGGTGACGTCTTTTACCTTGGCATCGAAAGCTGCCTGCGAAACACCAGGCTTTAACAAAACAAAATTTTTAATAGAGTTGTTGCCCCACCATGCGTCGTCCTGACCAATGGTTTTCATGTACGACCAAGGCAATAAGTATTCAAAGTTGAAAGCAGTGTTGTTGGGCAAATCTTTCAACACGCCGCTCACTGTAAAATTGGCGTTGCTGTCGATCAGTATGGTTTTACCCATGGCATCCTCATTGCCAAATAATTTTTTTGCCAACTTTTCAGTAAGTACAATGTGATAGTTATCACTCAATGCCTTGTTAGCATTGCCTTTTAGCAAGGGAAAACTGAAGATGTTCAGAAAACCGGAATCGGTAAACACGCCCTGTACATTCAAATGCTTGTCGCCAACCGTAAACAAAAAACTGCAACGGTTGATCCTGGCCACGTCTTCTACTTCAGGATAATCGGCTTTTAATGTGGGGCCCAAAATTTTCGGCGTTGTGTTCCATGCCCATAACTTTCCATTAAAGTGGTCACGGTTATTCATTACATAAATGCGGTCGCCTTTGGCATGAAACCTGTCATGGCTCATTTCGTTTTGTATCCATAACAAAATCAAAATGGCGCTGGCCATACCAATCGCCAGTCCTGAAATATTAATAAATGAAAAAGCTTTGTTGCGAAGCAAATTGCGAAAAGCGACTTTAAAATAATTCTTAAGCATGTTCCTTTTTATTTAACCAACATTTATAATTCTGTTTATCGTCTGTTGTCCCGAAAGCTATCGGAACTCACCTTTACATTCAGCACTTTATTGAGCAAGCTTTGGGCTATTAGCTGTGAGTTGCGATACCATAGTTCTATTATTCCGTCCGCAAATTTTTAACAGGGTTAGCAATTGCCGCTTTGATAGCCTGGAAACTAATGGTAACAAAAGCAATTATGGCGGCAATAACAGCAGCAAACAAAAACGTCCACCATGGAATGGCAATACGATAGGCAAAATCCTCGAGCCATTTGTGCATAGCATACCAGGCCACAGGAAAAGCAACGATAGCTGCAATGCCAACGAGTTTCAAAAAATCTTTCGACAACAGCGTAACAATGGAGCTTACGTCGGCGCCTAAAACTTTGCGAATGCCAATTTCTTTTATGCGCTGTGAAATAGTAAATGCTGATAATCCGAACAAACCAAGGCAGGCAATGAAAATGGCAATGAAAGCAAAGACCGTAAAAATGCTTTCCTGTCTTTGCTCAGCTTCATACAGGCTTGCAAATTGTGTGTCTATGAAATTATAATCATAAGGTGTTTCGGGTAAATACTTCTTCCAAGTATTTTCAACTGCAGCAAGTGACGCTGTGATACTGGCGCCTGAAAGTTTTACCGATATCCGGTTCAAAAAATTGGGATTGGTAAACAACAAAAGGGGTACTATTTTTTGATGCAGTGATTCAAAATGAAAATCTTTTACCACGCCAATAATTCTTCCTTTATTGCGGCCATAAATCAATTCCTTATTAATGGCATCTGCGGGTGATTTCCAGCCCAAAACACTTACTGCGGTTTCATTGATGATATAGCCGCTGCTATCGGTTTGATACTCCGTAGAAAAATTTCTTCCTGCAGCCATAGCTATTCCATAGGTCGGAACAAAGCTGTAGTCAACCGATACCATTTTTAAATCTACCTGCAAAGGCTTTACAGTATCGCCTGCAGGTAAAGCCACACCCTGCGCATCTAACAACCTGCCGGAAGGAATGCGTGATGAACGTGCCACATTTTTTATGTTTCCGTTCTGCAAAAGATCATTCCTGAAACTTTCGAACCTGTTACCAAATGCTGCTGTGTTATTTAATGTGATGATGTAATCTTTATTCAGTCCCAGCGATTTTTTTTGCATGTACTTTAGCTGGCTGAATACAATGGCAGTGCTGATAATAAGAATGATGGAAATAGCAAATTGCACTACCACCAATGCCTTGCGAATGGAAATATTTCCCTGTACCCGGAACACTCCCTTCAAAACTTTCACTGGTTGGAAAGAAGACATGAACAAAGCCGGGTAAAGGCCTGATAAAATTCCAACAATGAATGGCGTTGCGAGTAATGGCACAATGATCTGCCATTTCAATAAAACATCAACAGTGATTTCCTGCCCGGAAAATTTGTTCAACAAAGGCAACAGCAAAGCCGTTAATAAAAATGCAAACAAAATGGCAGCCCACGCAATAAGCACCGATTCGCTCAGGAATTGCGCAATAATTTCTTTACGTTCTGCACCAACCGTTTTTCGGATACCAATTTCTTTTGCCCGCAATACAGAACGTGCCGTTGAAAGGTTCATGTAATTGATGCAGGCGATCAATAAAATGAACAGACCAATAGCAGAAAAAATATAAATACGCTTAATGTCGCCATTGGCTTCAATCTCATCATCTAAATGAGAACGCAGGTGTATGTCGGTTAATTTATGGAGATAAAGATGCGTGATTTTAGAACCTTTAAAACCGGCAGGTTCATTGGGAAAATGATAAGTTTTATCAATGAAGGCTGGAAATCTTGCTTCCATTTTTTGAGCATCATAATTCTTTGGCAGAACGATGTAGGTATAAAAAGAATTATTACCAAAATTGGTGTGGAGATTTTTTTCGCCATATACCGCCGAGTCTTTCAGCGTATTGAAAGAAATTAAAACGTCGGGGTGAATATGCGTGTTGGAAGGGAAAGGTTTGAAAACACCGGCAACTTTACAAGGAAGGTTATTATCCAGCTTCACCAGCTTATTCATCGGGTCCTCATTGCCAAAATATTTTTTAGCAATTTCGTCTGTGATCATGATGGAGAAAGGATCTTCCAGAGCTTTCCTGGTATTGCCTTTCAACACATCTACTTTAAATACATCTGGAAGGTTTTCATCTGCGAAATACACTTTATTCTCAAAAAACTTTTTATCGCCATACACAAAAGCAGTATTTCCATTGGAAAGAATCCGCGTCATCTTTTCAATCTCCGGAAATTCAATCTTCAATGGTTCACCAAAAGCCGGCGCAATGGCGCTGAGGTGCAGCGATTCAACTCCCTGGTCGTTATGAAAGCTTCGTGAAATGCGATAGGTTCTATCCGCGTTAGGCTGAAACCTGTCGTAACTTACTTCATTCAAAATGTACGACAGGATCAACAAGCAACAGGTTAATCCAACTGTTAATCCAAAAAGATTAATGAAGGAGATAAACTTATACTTCATCAAATTCCGGAATGCTATTTTTAAATAATTGCGGATCATAAAACAGTTTTAAGCAGTAAGCTATTAGCCTCCGGGCTTTGGGCAAAACCTCATAACTCAAAGCCCCTAGCCGATTTTTATACCATTATATTCTCCAACACAGTTTGTCCATCCAGCATACGAATGACACGGTGGCTGTAACGGGCATCATGCTCTGAGTGCGTAACCATGATAACCGTTGTACCTTGCTCATTCAGATCGGTCAGCATTTGCATTACTTCATTACCGTTCGATGAATCAAGGTTACCAGTAGGTTCATCCGCCAAAATAATTTTGGGATTATTCACAACCGCTCTTGCAACGGCCACACGTTGCTGCTGGCCACCGGAAAGCTGCTGCGGATAGTGGTTGCGACGGTGCATGATCTGCATTTTGTCCAGCACTTCCTCTACTCTTTGCTTGCGTTCTGAAGGTTTTACACCTAAATAAATCAAAGGCAGTTCTACGTTTTCATAAACTGTCAGCTCATCAATCAAATTGAAGCTTTGAAACACAAAACCAATGTTGCGTTTACGCAGATCAGCTCTCTTGCGTTCGTTGAAATCAGCCACTTCAATGCCGTTGAACATAAAGCTGCCGCTATCGGGATCGTCCAGCAATCCAAGGATATTTAATAAGGTAGATTTGCCGCAACCTGAAGGTCCCATAATGGCCACAAATTCACCATCGTTCACATGAAGCGTCAATTTGTTTAATGCCACGGTTTCCACATCTTCAGTGCGGTAAATTTTTTCGAGGTCTTTGATCTTTATCATTGTGGTTTGTTTTTTAATTACACTTATTTTTTAATTGAATTGAAATAATAAATTGGATGGAAGCATCTGATAAGTTGTTGCTTCTTTTTTCTCAACAGGTTTTGAAACGTTTGTTTTTTGAAAACAGGCAGCGCAAATGCAATGCACACCCAAAAATGGAATCAGTAAAATAAACAGTTTCATGGTTTTAGCTTTTATTGGTTAATGGTTAGAGGCGAGTGGCGAGTAACAAGCAGACGTACTTGCCATTCACCACTTACTACTTGCTATTTCTTCAACACCAGTTCCTGCATGTTGCCATAATTTTCATAACTCGATGTCACGATTTTATCGCCGGGCTGCAAGCCACTTAATACTTCGTAATAATCAGGATTTTGACGACCCAACTGAACATCTACTTTGTAAGCCGTTGTTCCGTCTTTGTCCACTTTAAAAACCCAGTTGCCGCCGGTTTGTTGGTAAAAGCCGCCTTTTGCTAACAAAACAGCTTGCGTTTCATCGCTCAATGCCAAGCGGATTTGCATGGTTTGTCCGCGGCGAATGCCTTCAGGTACGGCATCTACAAATTGCATGTCCACCTGGAAGCGGCCATTATTTACCTGTGTATAAACCTTATTGATCTTTAATTTGTAATCTTTACCTGCAAATGAAGTTTCTCCCATCAAACCAATAAATACACGGGAGATATAATGTTCGTCCACGTCTACTCTTACTTTGTAACCATCCAGCACATCAATTTGCCCAAGGCGTTCGCCTTTGTTTTTGCTTTGGCCGACTTCTGCATCCAAAGAAGTTAGCTGGCCATCAATAGGTGCACGAACAATAAGGTCGCCCACTTTCTTGCGCATTACATTCAGTGCCGTTTGCGAGCCTTTGTAAGATTGTTGTGCCTGCGAAACTTGCTGTGCATTGGAAGTTTGGTCTTGCTGCATGATCTGGTCAGTCAGCTTCTTTTTTTCTAACAGGTAGTTGTAATTATTTTCCGACTGCTTGAATTCCTGCAGTCCAATTGCTTTTTTGTCGTACAAAGTTTTGTTCAGGTCATACACACGTTTGGCTTCTTTCAATTGATTGTCCACGTCCGTCATTTGATTCAGCTTGGTGGTCGTATTTTGCTGTGCTGCATTGCGGGCAATCTGCATTTGCGTAAGCAGGTTGTACACTGATGTTTGCTGATTTACCAGGCTTAACTCTAAATCGGTATTGGAAAGGCGTAAAATGGGCTGGCCTTTTTTTACAACGGCGCCATCTTCTACCAA
>JBQCHB010000498.1:0-8137 GCA_051955075.1 Flavisolibacter sp. | reverse complement strand
TAAATAAACGAACTACTGCTTTCCTGGCTTAGAATTAATAGGATGATCATTGCAGACCAAACCAATCCTACGATCCACCATTTTGTTTTAGCCGCTACTTCCAGCATAGTAGTGTTACGCAAAAACCAATGCGATGCCACCATAAGAACGGTGATAACAGCCACTTTAATAATACTCAAGGTTTGTAACACAGCAATGCCGTTATTGTGGCCGCCGAACATAGAGAAAAGCAAACGCCAGGCAGTGGTAAAATCGGGTGAACGGAAAAATACCCAGGTTACATTAACAAGAAAAAATGTGAGCAAGGCCCAGAAAAAATTTTGCACTTCTTTTCTTCTAAAAAAAGCAGGCGCAAAAGAAGCTGTGGTGATTACAGGTACAGTTTCCAGGCCCGTAACAGTTTCTTCGGCTGAGGTGCTGCCAAGCGGTGCTTTTTTAGGACGGAACAATCTTTCCACACATAAATAAGTTCCATGCAAGGCGCCCCACACTACAAAGGTCCAGTTAGCGCCGTGCCATAACCCTCCAAGCAACATGGTAGTCATTAAGTTGACGTAAGTTCTGAACTTTCCTTTGCGATTGCCTCCAAGAGGTTTATATAAATAATCTCTCAGCCATGCGGAAAGAGTGATGTGCCAGCGGCGCCAGAAATCAGAAAAGCCTATGGCTGCATAGGGATAACGGAAATTTTGCGGCAGCCAAAAACCTAAACACATAGCGGCACCAATGGCGCAAGTGGAATACCCGGCAAAGTCAAAAAATATTTGTCCCGAAAAGGCCAGTACGCCCATCCACGCATCAAGCGTTAGCAAAGGCGATGTTGATCCAAACACGGTATTAGCCGATCCGGAAAGCATGCTGTCGGCCAAAACCACTTTCATAAAAAGTCCAAGCGAAATAAGAAATAAGCCTTGCAGCATTTGTGTGCGGTTGGCTTGTTTTGGCGTTGCAAACTGTGGAACCAGTTGTGGTGGCCGCACAATAGGCCCCGCAACTAGGTGCGGGAAAAATGTAACGAACAAAGAAAAGTCGAGCAGAGATTTTACGGGCTCACTTTCTCTTTTATACATATCAATGGTGTAGCATAAAGTAGTGAAAGTGTAAAACGAAATACCGGCAGGTAAAATGATATTAGGCTTGGCAGGATGAAAATCGATACCAATAGCATTGACCAGGGTTACAAAATTTTCAAGTAGGAAACCGCCGTATTTAAAAAAGCAGAGCATGCCTAAATTGCCTATCAGGCTAATGACCAAAAGAAACTTCTTTTTGCGTTTGTTATTCTCTTTGTACAAGGCCTTACCTACAAAATAATCTACAACCGTAGATAGCCATAAAAGCAAAATAAAAGGCGGGTTCCAGGCTGCATAAAAAATATAGCTGGCAATAAGCAGGTTTATTTTTTTCACCTTCCACGGAAAAGGAAGATAATGCAGTATCAATATAATGATGAAGAATACAATGAACGTATAAGAGTTAAAAAGCATCGTAATTAGTTTTGATGGTGAGGAGAAGAAAAAGCGATTTGCTTGTTAGAAAAGCTCCACCCTTTTTGCTTTAACAGTACCACAAAATTTTCTGTAAACACGATAGCATCTTTAGGCTTCAGGTGCGAAAATTCGGGGCAAACAAAATGGTCAATGGCAGGGTAGTCTTTAAAATGAATGCCGGGGCATTGTGTAACAGCCAGCAATTTATCCCAGTAGGCCTGCCGTGGAAAGCCTTTCTCTTCCGCTGCTAAAAAAGGCCCGCTGGATGGCGTACGAACGAAGATCACCTGGCCACCTCTGGCTTTTATTTTGTCAACATCAACTTTTACGGTATGCATAAATGAATCTAAGCGGGCACCTGCCGGTGGCTTTTCTTTAGCCCTTTTGGCAAAGCTTCCCCATATTGCCTTTACCTTGTTTTGCAAATTAGTATCGCTAACAAACCGGTCGTCCATTACGCTTTGCCGGTCAAAATTCGTTTTGTCAAATTCCCATGGAAAATCGGGGCCGCCATAAATGTCGGCACGGTCTTTAACACCGAAGTGATTGAGCAAAGCATTTAATGAAAAAAAATCCTTGTCTAAAAAAACCAATTTCGATTGCAAAAGATGGTCAACCTGAAAGCTGGCTTTTTGAGATGGCGTTAGGTTTTTATAAAATGCAATTTTTTCAGGAGCGCTGCCCTGTCCGGAAAAGAATAAGCCTTCTGTTACATCTACAACCAGCTTGCCTTTAAAGTTTTTATCATCAGCCAGGTTATCAAGTACGGGCAGCGGTGAACTGCCTACACAGGCCAATTGTACTGCATTTTGGCCCGTAAGTTTTTTCCATGTAGCAATGTCAAGATCAAATTTGATACGTGATGACCCGATAAAAACCGTTGCTTCATCTGATGGCTGGTACACTGCTGACCTTTTGTTAGCCCACAATGGTTCGGCATCGTCGTAAGAAACTGAATAGCCTTGATGACGCAAGTAAAGTTCCCAGCCAAGTACAAAAGAAATAATGGCAACAACAGCAAAAGTGCCTGCTTTGAGGAAATGATTTGGTTGCATGTTTGTTGGTTTAGTTGATCGAAAATTCGAAGCAGTATTTCCAGGCTAATAGATCAATGGTTTGTGTTTTCTCAGGAAATGAAGTTTGCAGGGAGTAAGCGGAAAACGTTCTATAAAGTAAAAAAATATTAATGACAACCCGAAGAATTATTTTTTAGCGGATGAGCATTAAAAAGCGAGCCTTGTAAGGCTCGCTGGCTCAGAGTGTTTTGGTTGCTCTTAGTTAAAACTCGCTTATGGCGAATGGGAATGGTGGCTGTTATTCTTCGAATAGTGGATTAAAAAACGGGCTTGTTTAAAACGACAGATCGAAGATAGTATGCCGTTATGCTTTGCAGCGTACCTTATCGGCGAAAAGCTTTATTTAAAGGTTGGCGGTGCGCAAACTTTTCGACTGGTGCTCAGCCATACTTTATCATTTTTATTCCATTATCTCTTCGTAATGCGTTAGCAAACCTTCCTTGGTCATTCCTTCAATTACCACCCTGAAAGATTTAGAAACATCATTATTGTAAAAATTAAGTTTTACTGAACGTTTTTGCGGCGTGGTTATCACCATGGGGTTCCAGTACAAAGTGGTGCGTACATCTTTTTGCTCATTTCGTTTATCAAAACGATCATAATTCGGGCTGTAAAATTCCTTGATGGGAGTGTAACCCATAACAGTATTGCTGCTAAGCCCACCTGCTTTGCTTTTTACATCATCGCCTCTGCGTGTGTAAATGGCTATGGCGCCACCTGCACCACCGCCAGCACTACCCATAAATGGCGGACGAAATACTTTTACATAAGCAATATCACTAACAGGTACAGAGTTTAAAAAATCTGCGTCTATGGGCATTTCATCAAGGTATAATTGCGGCGTGCCGCCACGCCATGAAAGGCTCGGCGTGCCTCCGGTTGTAATTTGCAAACCGGCTACTTTTCCTTGCAGGTAACTAAAAATATCGGTACGGCCTAAGGCAAATGGATCGTTTACGAGGTCAAACTGGTACGCATCGCTTCCGCTAAAAAGCCCCTTGGCGTATTTTTCGTCCATTACCTGCAGCGGCGGTTTGGTTTTAGCAGTTACGGTAACATTTTCCATTACCTTTCCTTTATCTAAATTTTGCAAACTCAACGCTTCTGCGGCCAGGAGCGAATGACGATAATTACCTGCTGTATCAAACAAAGGATTAAGCGTTGCAAAATTTTTACTCGCTGCTATGTAATTGGGCGCAGGCAACCTATCGGTCATAAATCTTGCGTCGGCGCTGCCAAATAATTTTGATTTTAACTGGTAATACACTTTGAGGGTGTCAAAGAAAATAAAGTTAGGATCATTAAAGGTTCCGTTAGAGTTTAATGGCATCAACATCATTTTATTTGCCGAATCCTTTTCTTTGATGAGCAGCAAAACAGATTCTTTACCCGTGAGCAGGCTTTTGCTTACACCATACACCTGCCCGGAAAGAGAGAGGTAAGAACTGTCTTTAGGATAAGTGATGGCTGGAAATTTTCCTTTCACCACATCTTCCCATTTAAACCTGCGCCATCCATTGGTAAGCATTACCAGGTCAAGATTTTGGACAGTGGAATCTTCATTATTAGCAAAATAGTAAGCAGGGTTATATACACTGCCCTTAATATCGCCGGTAAGTAAAAAATGGGAAATTATATTATTGGTTGTATCTCTTTCAATACCTGTATCAGTAACGGATATAGAAAGATTGGCGCCGCCCAGACTATCGGGAACGGTGATTTCAATTTCGTTTCTTGCCCGTTTGTTCAGTCCCCAATGCTGCACTTCAAACTGCGGCTGAAAAACATATTCATGGTTATTGATAAAAGTGATGCGTTCGGCAATAGCATTCCAGGAAGCATCGAACATGGTAATGGTAAGAATGCCCGATGGAAGATTTTCTGTCGGAATAAGTTTTCGAACGTTGTTGCCCGAAGCAAATGAAGCATCGGTTTTAAAGGCTTCGCCCTGGCTTATAGTGCCAATAATATGAACCAGTTTTAGATTATCGGGCAGGTTATTACCACTTTGTAAATTGATATATCTTTTTGTGCCGTCAATACCAATTTGCATAGATACGCCAACGGGTTTTGCAGATGGCAGCGCCGTTGTATGTTCTGTTCCTTTTTCGTCTTTCCATTTAGCAGTATAAGAAATACCTTCCTGTGGCAGTAAAAAGAATGTGCCCATACCATCATGAACAGAATGAAAAGAATCAACCACGGCGCCTTTATTATCCCGTATGGTTCCTTTTACTTTAACAGGCGTGCCCCATTGATCAACAGCTTTGAAAGCAATTTTATTGGTAACGCCTGCTATAGCATCGCCGCCTTCGGCAAAAAACTGGATGGTAGCAACAGGTGCAGGTTTTGCGTTTTGCTTAGCGCTTACTGTTTTCCCAAACACCCTGATGTCTCTTTTATACAAAAAAGCAGTATCGAAATTCAACATCCATTTTGTGTAAGCCCGTACATGTATAAAGTTGCCGTTGAAGTTCTCAGGAATATCAAATTGCCCGCTGGTAGAGGCTTCCACTACCGGGCTGACCGTATGCCATAAAACTTCGCCATTATCGGCCACCCAATCCACATACAGATTTTTTGTTTCATTGGCAGGATAAAGGCCTTCCATTAAATAAGCTTTGAACCAAATGGTTTCGCCGGAATGATAGACCTGCTTATCATAATGCAGCCATACTTTTTCCGCCTGGTAGCTGCTGTTATATTTAGCCAGGGTAGAGTCAATATTTTGTGCAGCAGCAGAAAAAAAAGAAAGCATTGCCGCAAGGCAAAAGATGAATGATGTGGTAAACTTTTTCATGAGCGTTGAAGAGCCATCAAGTTAAGTAAGAAAAATATTTGTGAAAATACCTTAACAGATTTGCAACAAAAAACTAAGAGTAAAATAAAAAGCCAGAATTATTTCCTGGCTTTTTATTTTAATTACTGAACCTCTTCTTACATATTTCTTCTGTACTGTCCGCCTACTTCGTACAAAGCATGTGTTATTTGTCCGAGTGAACAATACTTTACTGTTTCCATCAGTTCGGCAAAAAGATTTTCATTGTTGATAGCAACTTCTTTTAATCTTTTCAAGCTCATTTCACTCTTCTTCTCGTTGCGTTTCCAAAAGGCATGCAGGTTTTGAATTTGCTGCTCCTTTTCTTCCTTGGTAGAGCGAATGACTTCCATTGGCAATATGGTTGGACTGCCGTTTTTGTTGAGGAAAGTATTTACACCAATCAGGGGTAGTTCTCCCGTGTGCTTTTGATGTTCGTAATACAAACTCTCTTCCTGGATTTTATTGCGTTGGTACATGCGTTCCATGGCGCCTAACACGCCACCACGTTCGGTAATGCGGTCAAATTCGGAGAGCACGGCTTCTTCAACCAAATCAGTTAATTCTTCAATGGCAAATGAACCTTGTATAAAATTTTCTGTTTTAGCAGAGCCCAACTCACGGTTGATGATTAACTGGATGGCCATAGCACGCCGAACGCTTTCTTCGGTTGGCGTAGTAATAGCTTCATCATAAGCATTAGTATGAAGGGAATTGCAGTTATCATAAATAGCATACAATGCCTGCAGGGTTGTCCTGATATCATTGAAGTCAATTTCCTGCGCATGCAAACTTCTGCCCGATGTTTGAATATGATATTTCAATTTTTGAGAACGGTCGTTGGCTTTGTATTTATACTTCATGGCCTTGGCCCAAATGCGGCGGGCTACACGGCCAATTACACTGTATTCTGCATCCATACCATTGCTAAAAAAGAAAGAAAGATTGGGTGCAAAATCATCAATGTTCATTCCCCTGCTCAAATAATATTCGACATAGGTAAAGCCATTTGAAAGCGTGAAGGCCAATTGCGTAATGGGATTGGCGCCTGCTTCCGCAATATGATAGCCTGAAATAGAAACGCTGTAAAAATTGCGTACCTTATTTTGAATAAAATATTCCTGCACATCGCCCATCAGTTTCAATGCAAATTCGGTGGAGAAAATACAAGTGTTTTGTGCCTGGTCTTCTTTTAAAATATCGGCCTGCACCGTGCCACGAACCTGTTGCAGGGCCTGTGCTTTTAATTGTTCATAAATTTCTTCAGGTAATACTTCATCACCACTTAGCCCTAATAATTTTAATCCCAGCCCGTCATTGCCATGTGGTAAGCGTTCAGGTGAAGAAGGGTTGTAATAAGTAGGTTTGGGAAGATGTCCGTATTTATTTTGAAACGCTTCAGTCACCAGTTCCCATTTGCCATTTTCTTCTATCCACTTCTCACATTGCTGGTCAATGGCCGCATTCATAAAAAAAGCCAGCAGCATGGGCGCCGGTCCGTTAATGGTCATGGATACAGAAGTTTTCGGATCGCAAAGATCGAAACCGCTGTAGAGTTTTTTAGCATCATCAACAGTGGCAATACTTACGCCGCTATTACCAATTTTGCCATATATATCCGGACGGTAAGCCGGGTCTTCGCCATACAAGGTTACACTGTCAAATGCTGTTGACAAACGCTTGGCGGGTTGCCCTTCGGATACATAATGAAAACGTTTGTTGGTGCGTTCAGGGCCGCCTTCGCCGGCAAACATTCTTGTAGGATCTTCGCCCTGGCGTTTTAATTCAAACACACCTGCAGTGTAGGGAAATTCACCAGGAATATTTTCCTGCAACTGCCATTTTAAAATGTCGCCCCAGTCTTTATACCTTGGTAAAACAACTTTCGGGATGCGTGTGCCGCTTAATGATTTTGTGGTAAGCGGTTGTTTGATCACCTTGTCGCGAACCTGGTACTCAAAAAAGTCTGCGTTATATTTTTTTACAACTTCGGGCCATTGTGCAATTAGTTTTTTGCACTCGGGGTGAAGTTTGTCTTCGAATTGCTTGCGCAGATGTTCCATATCTTCAAAATATGAAACATCTTTACCTGCTGCTTCAATGACGCCGTTGATTTGATAGAGCTTTGAGGCAATGGCACATTGTTCATTCACCCAATTATCGTAGTTGCGGTTAGTTTCTGATATTTCAGATAGATAGCGTACTCTTTTCGGCGGGATCACCTGCGATTTGGAAGTAGTGTCTTGGGTATGCGCATGCAGCTCAATCTTTCCAAATTCAACACCGCTTTTCTTTTCAACTGCCAGCATTAATTTTTCAAACAACTCATTCACGCCGGCATCGTTGAACTGTGCGGCAATGGTCCCCACTACAGGTAGCTCTTCATCTTTAGCTGTCCACAACTGGTGATTGCGTTTGTATTGTTTGCGTACATCGTGCAGGGCATCTAAGGCGCCTGCTTTATCAAATTTGTTAATGGCGATGATATCGGCGTAATCCAGCATGTTGATTTTTTCCAATTGTGAAGCAGCGCCATATTCAGGTGTCATCACATACAGGCTTATGTTGCAATAGTCAAGGATAGAAGCATCGCTTTGCCCTACACCGGCACTTTCCAAAATAATAAAATCAAATTGTGCAGCACAACAAATGTCAAGCGCATCCTGTACATATTCGCTCAGTGCTTTATCGCTTTCTCTTGTAGCCAGCGAACGCATGTAGGCTCTTGGAGAAGAAATGGAATTCATCCGGAT
>JBQCHB010000497.1:0-3698 GCA_051955075.1 Flavisolibacter sp. | reverse complement strand
GAATGAAAAAACCTAACCTCAGTTTATTAAACCTGCAATTGAAGTAAAAAACTAAAACAAACTCTAATGAAGCGTCAAAAAGATACAGCCATAGACTTCAAACAAAATCAAGCAGCCGATGCTGATGGTCAACAAACCTCTTACACAGGCTCCAATACCCTTCTTAAATACACGGCTGTTTTACTCTCCTTTACCTTCGCTACTTCAGAGGGTGTGCCCTGGGCTACAATATGGCCTCCCTCTTCTCCTGCACCAGGACCGATGTCGATCACCCAATCGCTTTGCGCAATTACATACATGTCATGCTCCACTACAATAACAGTATTGCCGGCATTAACCAGGTGGTTTAACTGAACGACCAGTTTCTCTACATCGGACGGATGCAAACCTGTTGTGGGCTCATCCAAAATATATAACGTGTTGCCCTTGCCCAAGCGTTGAAGTTCTGTGGCTAGCTTAATGCGCTGCGCTTCACCACCGGAGAGTTCAGTGGCCGGTTGTCCCAGGCGCAAATACCCAAGACCTACTTCGTGCAGCATTTCCAGAGAACGAAGAATGGAGGGCTCTTCGTCAAAAAATGCCAGTGCCTCGTCTACCGTCATGCGCAATACTTCGGCAATATTTTTATCCTTGTAAATTATCTCCAGGGTTTTTGCATTGTAACGGGTACCACCGCAAACCGGGCATGGTGCATACACACTTGGTAAGAAAAGTAATTCCACCATTACAAAGCCTTCACCTTCACAATTCCCGCAACGCCCCTTACCTACGTTGAAAGAAAAACGTCCTGCATCATAATGGCGGCTCTTCGCCATTTTCGTAGCCGCAAAGAGTTTTCTTACGCCATCAAACAAACCGGTGTAGGTGGCAAGGTTGGAACGAGGTGTGCGGCCAATGGGCTTCTGGTCCACCCGCACCAACCGCTTAATGTTTTCCATACCAGCCACAATTCTTCCTCCTAAGGTTTGCACCGTTTCTACGGCTAACATATCGCCTTCCTCTTCTTCTACCGGCAATGATTGACCTAAATTCTCAGTAACGAGTTCCACCAATACCTGGCTTACCAGGCTTGACTTACCTGAACCTGAAACACCTGTAACAGCGGTTAGAACGCCAATAGGAAATGCTGCATCAAGATCGTTCAGATTATTCCGGGTGACACCACTGAGTTTGAGCCAGCCAGCAGGGTTATGGTTTAGAGTCTGGGGTCTGGAGTTGGTTGTGAGAAATTCTCTGGTTCGGGACGCTTTCACTTTTTGCAAGCCCTCCAATGGTCCACTATACAAAATCTCGCCACCTTTTTCACCCGCCGCAGGGCCCACATCTACAATCCAATCCGCTGCACGCACCACATCGATTTCATGTTCGACTACAAAAAGGGAATTACCTGATGCTTTTAATTTTTTCAACGCTCTCAAAAGCGCTTCTGTATCGGAAGGATGTAAACCAGCTGAAGGCTCATCCAATACATACACTACACCAAATAAATTGCTTCTCACTTGAGTGGCTAATCGTAAGCGCTGCAATTCGCCGGGCGACAAGGTTGGTGTGCTGCGTTCGAGTGTGAGGTAACCCAGGCCAAGGTCGAGCAATACATTCAACCTTGCTACCAAATCTTCGGCAATGCGTTGTGCCACCATTGCTTTTTCTTCGTGTCCCTCCCTACTATGTTTGGTAATACAATCAGCTGTTCCATCCGCGCAATGCTTAAATATCTCCATGAGTTTTTTTAATGGCTGGCGGCACATTTCAGCAATATCCAATCCCGAAAACTTTATTGATAAAGATTCCTTCCTTAAACGTTTGCCCTTGCAGGCAGGGCATTCACTGCTGATCATATACTGCTGCACCCGCTTCTTCATGAGGGCACTTTGCGTATTGGCAAAAGTGTAAAACAGGTTGCGTCGTGCAGAACTGAATGTACCCATATAACCCGGCTCCATCTTTTGTTTAACGGCCCTTTTTACTTCCGTATGTGTAAAGCCGGGATACACAGGCACCTGTGGTTGTTCGTCCGTGAAAAGTATCCAGTCACGTTCTTTTTTTGATAGATCTTTCCATGGCTTGTCTACATCATAACCAAGGGTAATGAGAATATCACGCAGGTTTTGTCCGCCCCATGCAGTAGGCCAGGCAGCAATAGCTCTTTCACGAATGGTGAGGTTGGGATTGGGAACCATGGATGCTTCCGTAGCCTCATAAATTCTTCCCAGTCCATGACACTGAGGACAGGCACCTTCCGGTGTATTGGGAGAAAAGCCCTCGGCGTAAATAATGCCCTGGCCTTTTGGATAATCACCTGCTCTTGAATAAAGCATGCGCAACAGATTTGAAATAGTAGTAACCGAACCAACAGAAGAACGGGTGGATGTGCCACCACGTTGCTGTTGTAGCGCTACGGCAGGAGGAAGACCTTCCACTTCATCTACGACGGGCACGGGCATTTGATGAAACAGTCGCCGTGCATAAGGAGAAACTGACTCCAAATAACGGCGCTGTGCTTCCGCATACAAAGTTCCAAAGGCCAGTGATGATTTGCCCGAGCCTGAAACGCCTGTGAAAACAACAAGTGCATCGCGGGGTATTTGAAGACTTACGTTTTTAAGATTATGTTCTCTTGCGCCTTTAACATGTACAAAGCCGTTATATAAGTGGTTCTTCGATTGCTGCATGTGTATGATACTTCAAACGACATGCCTTGATGAGACATGTTGCGCTACTACAAAGCAACGCTGCAACTAAATCCTTCATACTTTCAAATCAATTAGGGTATAGCATCTTTATTTCAGCACACCAAACTTGCCTGATTGAAATTCCTGCACCGCTTCATAAATCTCTTCCTGTGTGTTCATCACGAAAGGTCCATAGCTGGCAATAGGCTCATCGATAGGTTCACCACTTAAAAGCAGCACCACGCTGTCCTGCTGCGCCTCAATGGTAATTTCTTCCCCTTCGTTTTTAAACAGCACGAAGCTGTGCTCTTTTGCGGCCTCCCCGTTCACTTTCACGCCACCGTTAATTACCAAAACTGCGGTATTATAGGCAGCAGGCAGTGTTGTTGTTACTACTCCGTCTTTTTTCAATTTTATATCAAACAAATTTACCGGCGAGTAAGTTACTGCAGGGCCTTTTACGTTATTGAATTCGCCAGCAATGACATTAATAACACCTTTATTATCGGGCAGCTCTACTTTTCCCATCTGACCGGATGTAATAGCCTGGTAATGGGCTGGCGTTGCTTTGTGTTTTTTAGGAAGGTTCACCCAAAGCTGCACCATTTCAAAAGGGCCACCTTTCTGAGAAAATTCCTGCTCATGATACTCTTTGTGCAGAATACCGGAGCCAGCCGTCATCCATTGTACATCGCCAGGATGGATTACACCGCTGTTGCCCGTACTATCGTGGTGGGCCACACTGCCTTTGTAGGCAATGGTTACAGTTTCAAAGCCTTTATGTGGATGCACATCCACACCCCTGATTTTTTCCGATGGGCCAAAATCGTATTCGGCATTAAAATCCAGCATCAGAAAGGGGCTGATACGCCGTTGCAAAACACCTGCTCCGGGGATATAGTTGTAGACTCTGAATCCGTCGCCTACCATGCCCGGTTGCAACGGACGGGATATGATTCTTTCAATTTGCTTTTTCATCTTATTCTCCTTTTTATTTTTTTATGTATTTAGCTGAAGCGCTGCTAT
>JBQCHB010000496.1:0-9523 GCA_051955075.1 Flavisolibacter sp. | reverse complement strand
CTGTGTTTTTGTCAAGTGTAATTTGTCCTGCTACTTTATCATCCGATTGAATGCTGGCTTCAGTACCCATGATCTGTTGTGTAGTATTGATATTAATATCTTCGGTATAATCCAATAAAATTTCGTTGGCGGTAATACTGTTTACTTTGTAAACCGTTGTTCTTTTTTGACCGTTGGCTGAGGAGCTATCTGTCCATGAATCACCTTGCGCAATTTCTTTGCTTGGTAAAATTTTAAAAACGCTGACTTCGCCTTGTTTCGGTGTTCCTAATTTTAATCCCAATTGTGTAGAAACTAGTTCCGTCATGGCTTCGGCCTCCGCATCTTTGCTGTCTTTTGCCGAATCGGCAGGTGTAACGGCTGTAATAGCTCCATAAGGATCAACCGTTATCTTATAATTATTCTTCAAAGCTTTTTCCATGATCTTTCCCATTTCGCCTTTACGGTCTTCTTCTTTCTCCGAATCAAAGCTTTGCGAGTTGCCCATGCCATTGGCCGTAAAAACAATGCGCTTTACATTATGCGCAATGGTGGCGCCATTAGCATTAGCGTCTTCAATATTAAAAACTTCTGTTACAGAAGAATTAACCGTTGATTCCATAGTTTGTCCCATCAGTTCAGTGGTGGCAGTTTTTTTTGTTTCCGTAGTCAGCTCCAATTTTTGTCCTTTGGGGAAACTAAGTTTGCCGTTTACTTTTTGCGCAAAACCGGTTACCGACAGCGCCATGGCGGCAATAAAGAGAGTCTTTTTCATTATAAATTTTTAGGTTACCAAAAATGACGAAATATTTCCGGATTCGGATGCACTTATAAAGCGATTTTGGATCAAAAAAACATTTTTAGAAGAAAAGAAAGGGTTAACAAAATCTGGCGAACCTTTAATGTATTCTTAGCACAATGCTTTTAAGAATGCTGTAGCTTGCAATGTAAATTTTTAAAGTATGCGCTTTCTATTTTTTATAGCATTACTAACATCACTCAACGTATTTGCTTCAGACACTACCAAATTATATAACCCCTATGCCAACGTTGAGAAAGACGTGGCTGCGGCTTTAGTAAAAGCAAAGAAGGAAAACAAGCATGTGCTGCTGCAAATTGGTGGCAACTGGTGCGTATGGTGCTACCGCTTTCACGATTTTGTAACCACCGACACTATACTCAAAAATTTGCTCAAAAATAATTATGTGCTTTATGATTTGAATTACAGCAAGGAAAATAAAAACCTGGATTATCTGAAAAAGCTTGGTTATCCCCAGCGGTTTGGTTTTCCGGCGCTGGTGGTTTTAGATGCGGATGGTAATCGCATTCATACACAGGATAGTGGCCTTCTGGAAAAGGGCAAGGGATATGATTTTGACAAAGTGAAATCCTTCCTGTTAAATTGGGCGCCTTCGGCCTTCGATCAGGAAAAGTATAAGGAATAGTGTGAGGATTGTCAAAGGTCTTCAGCGAACTCAGGACGCCATTCCCTGCAATATAAAGAATGGTATCTTTAAAATATGAACACGAATTCAAATGCAGCAACTAACGGTAGTGCTGCATTTTTTTCTTTGATCAATCACCCGCTTAAGTATCGTTTGTTTCTTTTACAAAAACTTCCGGCTGCTTATTTCGCCGGCTTGAAAGTGCAGCAAGTAAATGAAGATTCATGCAGCATTAGTGTTCCCTACAAATGGTTTACAAAAAATCCTTTTCGCTCCACCTATTTTGCCTGTCTTGGCATGGCTGCAGAAATGAGCACAGGCATCTTAGCCACAGCTCATATTTATAAGCGTTTGCCCAAAATATCAATGCTGGTAATTGCTGTTGAAGGAAAATTTTACAAAAAAGCTATTGGTAAAACAATATTTACCTGCCAGGAAGGACCATCTATCCGGCAGGCTATAGAAAAAGCAATTGCAGTCAACGAACCTCAAACCATCAGGGCTTTGTCTTCGGGCTATAATGATAATAAAGATCTGGTTGCTGAATTTTGGATCACCTGGTCGTTCAAAATGAAAGACACTGTATAAAGGAAGAAAGTTTCATTTTTAGTTTTCATAACTTGTATAGCCTAAGACAGGATTTAATTTTCAAACTTTCAAATTTGCTTTATGAAGATTGCATTTCACGGCGCTGCCAGAACGGTTACAGGCTCCAAGCATTTGATCACGCTAAAAAATGGGAAAAAAGTATTACTGGACTGCGGCATGTTCCAGGGCATGGGCAAAGACACAGATTCATTGAACAGAGATTTTGGATTTAATCCCGAAGAAGTAACCGCCATGATACTTTCACATGCGCACATTGACCATTCAGGATTAATTCCAAGGTTGGTGAAGCAGGGATTTGCTGGCAAAATACATTGCACCGATGCCACGAAACAATTGTGCGTTTTACTGCTCCAGGACTCTGCAGAGATCCAGGAGAACGATGTGAAATATCACAACAAAGGGAGCAGGGCCCAGGGCACACCTTTGATACAACCCCTTTATACAATTGAAGATGCAAAAAATTCACTCTCTTATTTTAAAGAACAAAATTATGGGCAGTGGTTTCCTGTAATAGAAGGGGTGGATGCGATGTTTACAGATGCTGGTCATATCATTGGCAGCGCATGCGTGCATGTTCGCATTACTGAAGATGGAACAACAAGGCAAATTACGTTTAGCGGCGATGTTGGCCGCTACCGCGATGTGATATTGAAATCTCCCCAAACTTTTCCGCAGGCCGATTTTATTTTAATGGAATCAACTTATGGAAACAGTTTGCACGAAGATGTTACCACTTCTGTTGATACGCTTTTGTCCTGGATTGAAAGAACCTGCCTGCAGAAAAAAGGAAAGCTGATCATACCAGCATTTAGCCTGGGCAGAACGCAGGAGATCTTATATGCTTTCAACCAACTGGAATTAGAAAACCGTTTGCCAAAACTGGATTATTTTCTTGACAGTCCATTAAGTATGGAAGTGACCGAAGTGGTGAAGGCTTATCCTTCTTATTTCAACAAAACCATTCAAAAAGTAATGGAAAGCGACAGCGATCCGTTTATGTTCAATGGCCTGCATTATATTAAATCGGTTGATGAATCAAAAATGCTTAACTACCGAAACGAGCCGTGTGTTATTATCTCGGCCAGCGGCATGGCCGAAGCCGGAAGAGTAAAACATCACATTAGTAACAACATAGAAAATTCACGTAATGCTATTTTAATGACAGGCTATTGCGAACCTCATTCTTTGGGTGGAAGATTATTAGCTGGCGCAAAGGAAGTAGGCATTTTTGGTGTGCAGCACGAAGTACATGCCGAGATCGGCGGTGTAAAAAGCATGAGTGCCCATGGCGATTATGAAGACTTATGCCAGTGGCTGGCCTGTCAGAGCCCGGTGCAGGTCCAAAAGCTGTTTTTGGTTCATGGTGAATATGATGTGCAGGTTCCATTTAAAGCCCGGTTGGTGAAAAAAGGTTTTGTTGATGTGGAGATTCCGGAACGCCATTTTGAAACGGGCCTGGGTTGATGGTTGAGCATGCTTCAAACCCTTGCAGAAGGCTTTTTTCAGTGTTTAAACTTTCACATCTCTTTTATAATATCTGCATGTTTTTTGACGTCTATAGATTGTAAAAAACAAAGGAGTACAATCTATGAAATTCTTCAAATTCATGTGTGTGGCTTTCATCTCTGGCTTGCTGTTGTCAAGCTGTGCAAGTGTGGCGCATGTGGAAAAGGACAAAACAGCCAATTTCAATAACTACCATACTTATGCCTGGGTGGAAACAACGGATAAAAAAGATGATTCTGTAAAAACGAAAGTTTCTGATCTTACTGAACGCACCATCAGGAATGCTGTTGATGCTGAAATGGCAAAAACAGGTTGGCAGCAGTCGAAACATCCGGATGTTTTATTAGCCTACGATCTGTTGGTTGAGAAAAATGTTAAAGAACAAAATAATCCTGTTTATTCTCAGCCCTACACCCGTTGGCTTTATAATCCTTATACCCGTCGTTACGTTTCTATTTATTATCCTTCCGAATTTTTAGGATATGACAGGGATCAGCAACAGGTAAGAGAGGGTACGATCACTATTAGTATGATCGATGCAAAAACAGACAAAACCGTTTGGCAGGGCTGGACGACAGACGAAGTGAATAGCAGGAACTTAACCAGCAAGGAAATTCAAAACGGTGTGAAAAACATCTTTCGCAAGTTTGACGTTGCGAAGAACTAAAGAAATATTCCTATGAAATTCCATCCCGCATCTTATTTATGGACGCGGGATTTTTATTTTAAAATTTTTTGGATGCAAATGGTGTCAGACCTATCTTTGCGCTCCCGAAAATTCAATGATGAAGCTTCGGAAACACAGACGAGCCGCGTTCGTCTAAGGGTTAGGACACCACCCTTTCACGGTGGTGATACGGGTTCGAATCCCGTACGCGGTACTAAGGCCTCGCAGTTTGCGGGGCTTCTTTATTTCCAATTTCAAATCTTCACGAATCCTGTCCGAAATCAGTAATATTGACATGGATGAAATACCTTAAACATCTTTACATCCAGGTCATTATTGGCATTCTTGCAGGTGTCATCGTTGGTTACATTTTTCCTTCATTTGCACCGGCTGCAAAACTGATCAGCGATACTTTCATTAACATGATCAAAATGATGATCGCACCGGTCATCTTTTTTACCGTCGTACTGGGTATTGTTGGTGCAGGCGATTTAAAAAAAGTGGGCAGAGTAGGCGGCAAGGCGCTTATTTATTTTGAAATAGTAACCACACTTGCACTGATCATAGGTTTAATTGTTGCCAATGTAATCAAGCCGGGGCATGGTATTCCTTCAGCGCATCTTCCACCCGCCGATCTTTCCAAATATGCAAGCGGTGCTACCGAAATGAATTGGAGCGAATTTATTTCACACATTGTTCCGTCAAACATTATTGATGCCTTTGCCAAAGGCGATATTATTCAAATTCTTTTCTTTGGTGTTTTGTTTAGCATAGGCCTGAAACAATTGGGCGAAGCTGGCCACGGTATTGTCAATACATTCGAAAAAATAAATAAAGTTCTCTTCAATGTTTTAAAAATAATTATGAAAGTAAGCCCTGTCGGTGCGTTTGGGGGAATGGCTTACACCATTGGAAAATTTGGCTTTGCCAGTTTAGCTGTTCTTGGAAAATTAATGGCAACGTTTTATCTCACTGCTATACTTTTCATTTTTATTGTACTGAACCTGGTCGCCCGATATTTTGGATTTAGTCTTTGGAAATTGCTTGGCTACATCAAAGCAGAGATTTTAATAGTATTAGGTTCCAGCAGCAGCGAATCTGTTCTTCCCAACCTCATTCAAAAACTGGAAGTAGCTGGTTGCGATAAAAGCGTTGTGGGTTTAGTAATTCCAACAGGATATAGTTTTAATCTCGATGGCACTACCATCTATTTAAGTATGTCCGTGATCTTCCTTGCGCAGGTTTTCCATGTACCACTTTCCATTTCGCAAGAACTTACGATCATCGGCATTTTGATTATTACCAGTAAAGGAGCGGCCGGCGTTACAGGCAGCGGGTTTTTGGTGTTGACATCAACACTTGCAGCCATGAAAGTGGTGCCTGTAGAGGGATTGGCTTTATTAATCGGTGTAGATCGTTTCATGAGTGAAGCAAGAGCCATCACCAATATGATAGGAAACACAGTAGCTACGGTAGTAATTGCTAAAAGTGAAAAGGCGGTAAATATTCCTTTGTACAAAAAAGTAGTGGAAGGCAAACACACACGGGCAAAGATCTTAACTGAACCCATTACGGATTGATTTGCATAAGTTTTGATGCTGCACTGTAAACTTTCTCTTTAGTACTGTGCCAAACCTTTTTTGTTCGATTCGTTTTTTGGTTGTTATTTCCTTGTATGAAAAAATATGCGCTTTTATGGCTGTCAATGCTGCTGACAGCTTTTTCTTTTGCACAACTTCAATCACCCGAACAATTTTTAGGATATAATTTAGGCAGCCATTACACCCCACACTGGCGCATTATTGATTATTTCAGGCAGGTGGCTGCCAATGCTGGCACTACAGTAAAGTTGCAGGAGTATGGAAAAACAAATGAAGGCCGTCCATTGATGGTGGCGTTTATTTCTTCAGCCAGTAATATTTCCAACCTTGAAAATATCCGCAACAATAATTTAGGCCTGGCAAAAATGGGTAATGAAGGTGTGGCCAATAATGCGCCTGTTATTGTATGGTTAAGTTATAATGTACACGGCAACGAAGCTTCTTCTTCCGAGGCTGCTATGAAAACCCTGTACAGTCTTGTTGACCCATCCAACAGCCAGGCCAAACAATGGTTGCAAAATACGGTTGTAGTGATTGATCCCTGTATAAATCCTGATGGCCGCGACAGGTATGTGAACTGGTACAATTCAGTTGTGGGTGTAAATCCAAATTCCTCACTTGATGCAAGAGAACATAACGAACCCTGGCCCGGTGGCAGAACCAATCATTATAATTTTGACCTGAACCGCGACTGGGCCTGGCAAACACAAATAGAATCGCAACAGCGGATGCAATTGTATAATCAATGGCTGCCGCAGGTGCATGTTGATTTTCATGAGCAGGGCGTTAATAATCCCTACTATTTTGCTCCTGCCGCACAACCGTATCATGAAGTGATTACAAACTGGCAGCGGGATTTTCAGCAAATAATTGGAAGGGCGCATGCAAAATATTTTGATGAAAAGGGCTGGCTTTATTTTACCAAAGAAGTGTTTGATCTTTTATATCCTTCTTACGGAGATACGTACCCGCTTTATAACGGCGCCATTGGCATGACATACGAACAGGGGGGCGGTCCTGCCGGCGGACTGGCTGCGTTAACAGATATAGGAGACACTTTAACGCTGCTCGATCGCATCAACCATCACTATACTACTTCGTTAAGTACGATAGAAACGGCTTCGCAAAATGGAAACAAACTGGTTGCGGAGTTTCAGAAATTTTACGCAGACGCCAGCAACAAGGGTGCAGGTGAATACAAATCTTACATCATTAAATACACTGACAGAGATGAACAACGTATCAATGCTTTACAGGAACTTCTGACAAAAAACAAGATCAAGTTTACTACTGCAAAAAGCGGCAACTACAGGGGCTTAAATTACGATAACGGCAAAGAAGAAAGCTTTTCTGCTGGCGATAAAGATATTTTAATCACTACCACGCAACCCAAAGGCACGTTGGTCAAAGTTTTATTTGAACCGAATACACTTGTGGTTGATTCGAACACCTACGATATTACTGCATGGTCATTGCCTTACGTATATGGGTTAAAAGCATATGCTACGAAACAAACTATAGTTGCCAGCAGCGATGTGGCCAACAATTTTACAGTCAATACAGCCGATGCCAATCCTTATGGTTATGTTATTCCGTGGAATGGAATATCAAGTGTAAAATTGATGGGGCAATTGCTGCAGAAAGGCATCAAGCTGCGCATGAGTGAAGAACCTTTTGAATTAGGCGGAAAACAATTTGACCGGGGCGCCATTATTGTTTTAAAAACAAGCAATCAATACTATCCTAGCCTTTGGAATACGGTAAGAGAATTAGCCAATAATAATAAGATCAGCCTTACATCGGTAAGCAGCGGTTTCGTTGATAAAGGTTACGATTTCGGGAGTTCGAAAGTCCATCCCTTAAAAGCGAGGCGTGTAGCTTTATTAACGGGTGAAGGTGTCGGATCAAATGCAGCAGGCGAAGTGTGGCATTATTTCGACCAGTTAATTGGCTATCCTGTCACCTTAATTAATTTAAATAACTTCAGGCGCATCAGGTGGAGCGATTACGATGTGATCATTATGCCCGACGGCAATTACCGTTTTTTAGCTGATAAAGGACAGGCTGATGATTTTAAAAACTGGATAGAAGACGGAGGTCATGTAGTAGCCATGGAAGGCGCCGTATCGCAATTGTCAAAGCTTGATTGGGCCATTAAATTAAAAAAGGCAGATGATGAAGAATCGAAAGACGTGTATGCTTCATTAAGAAAATATGAAAACCGTGAAAGAGATTTTATTCCCAATCTTACGCCGGGTTCTATATTCCGTGTTGAATTGGATAACACCCATCCTTTAGCTTTTGGTTATCCCAATTACTATTATACACTAAAACAAGATGACAACATTTATGATTTTATCAAAGAAGATGGATGGAATGTTGGCGTCATAAAAAAAGAAAAGCAGGTAGCGGGTTTCGTGGGTTCTAAATTAAAAGACCGCTTGCAGGACGGATTATTGTTTGGTGTACAAAACATAGGCAACGGTACCGTTACTTACCTGGCCGACGATGTGCTATTCCGCAGCTTTTGGGAGAATGGGAAATTGATGTTTGGCAATGCGGTGTTTTTAGTAGGGCAATAAATCTTATTAAAGACATTTTATTGTGGCTTCGAAAAATTCAGGACTTTCGAAGGCTTAGCATTAAACCCAAATTTTTTATAATTATTACAAAGGGTGAAATTAACTTCACTCTTTTGTTTTATTTCACCCTTTGTTTAACTTGAACTGCATGAAAAAAATTCTATTGCTTGCAGCCTGTAGTTTGTGGCTTTCATTTATTTCGCTTGCGCAAACATCCACTGCTTCTGCCGATATTTATTTGGGCCTTAGAAAACTGAACGTATTGGGAAGCGTGTTATATATAGCAGCACATCCTGATGACGAGAATACAAGACTGCTTACTTATTTTTCAAAAGATAAATTGTACAGGACGGGCTACTTGTCGTTAACAAGAGGCGATGGCGGGCAAAATTTAATTGGTGATGAGCAGGGCATTGCGCTGGGTTTAATTCGTACGCAGGAATTATTATCTGCCAGAAGAATAGATGGCGCAGAGCAGTTTTTTACAAGAGCATTTGATTTTGGTTATTCGAAAACGCCCCAGGAAACATTTACAAAATGGGACAAAGAAAAAATCCTCGCTGATGTCGTTTGGGTGATCAGGAAATTTCAACCCGATGTTATTATTACTCGTTTTCCTACCACCGGTGAAGGTGGTCACGGGCATCACACGGCATCTGCCATCTTAGCTAACGAAGCTTTTACCGCAGCTGCCGATCCTTCACGTTTTCCTGAACAATTAGCCTACGTAAAACCATGGCAGGCCAAAAGAATTGTATGGAACACTTTCAATTTTGGCAGTGCCAATACCACAAGCGCCGATCAGTTTCATTTTGATGTAGGCGGGTACAATCCGGTGCTGGGCAAAAGCTATGGCGAGATTGCAGCGCAAAGCCGCAGCCAGCACAAAAGCCAGGGCTTTGGCGTAGCAGCCAATAGGGGTGAGGCCATAGAATATTTTAAAACAACCGGTGGCAGTGCTCCTTCCAATGATTTATTCGATGATGTAAATACATCGTGGCAAAGGGTAAACGGAGGGGAACAAGTGGCTTCATTGATCAATAAAACTGTTACAGATTTTGATTTTTTACAGCCGCAAAAATCCTTGCCGGCTTTGTTGAAAATTGACAAAGCCATAAGAGGTCTTCCGGAAGG
>JBQCHB010000495.1:0-12716 GCA_051955075.1 Flavisolibacter sp. | reverse complement strand
CATCTGTTGAATCATCCAAAAAATTTCTGTTGAACCGGTTGAAACTGTATTGCGCCCTTACAAAACCATTTTTCAATTTCCGGTCAATGACCAAACCTGAGACCAGATTATTGTTGTGGTTGGTATAATCTTTATCATCCTGGAAAGCGCCGGCATCAAGGGCTGCATGATTGTTGTTGTATTTCGCAAACAAACGGAAGGATGTCTTTTTAAACGGCTTAAAAGTATAATTCAAATGAAGCACATCACGTCGAAAACCATCTTTGTCAAAATTATTTTTCCCGGTAGAATCGTAAGCCGATGAAAATCCACGGCTATAGATTCTGTTGTAAGATGCAAAAAACGTTTGTCCCTTACCGTTAGTGCCACTTAATGAAATTCCTTCTTTGTAAGTTTGATAACTACCGGCAGAAAAGTCCACGTTCAGGCTCAGCGGTTTTGAAGATGATTTGCGCGTAATGATATTAATCACGCCGGCTACAGCATCTGACCCATATAAGGTAGATTGTGCTCCTTTTAAAATTTCTATTCTTTCGATATTGTCCAATGCAAAATTATTCAGGTCAAATTCGCTGCTGATGCCCGCTGCATCATACAACGGCACGCCGTCAATGAGGATTAATGTATTGGCAGATGATGCGCCGCGGGTATAGACCGTTTGGTTGGTTCCCAAATTATTATCCGCTCCGTTTATGGTAATTCCGGGTTGATTGTTCAGCACTTCGCCTAACGATTTTCCAAAACTTTTTTGTAGCTCTTCGCGTGTGATTACGTTTACAACTTTGCCCGTTTGCGATTGTTTTAACTGCGACTTTGTGGGTGTAACCACTACTTCATCCAGTGTTGTAACAGAAGAATCCTGTTGTGCCCAACCATAACTGCTGATAAATACAGCAGCCGCAATAAAAAATCCTTTTTTCATTCGTAAAATTTTTTTTTGTGACCGCTTCCGATTAAAGAAAGAAATATAAATGCCTCCCCGGCTTTTACACTCCATGCTTTTCACCCGAAAGCTTCGAATTGTTGACTCGTGACTGGCAGGTCTTCTGGCTTGGCTAATGTTGAACACCTTCCCATCCGCCACGGGCGAACAGTGGTATGAAGATTCAACACGGTGAATGGGATGGCCAACGATGAATTGATCTTTAATTGTCCAAACCCTTAATTCACTTGCCTTACAGCTACGGGGATAGCTCCGGAATTGAACCGGATTCCCTTTTTAATTCTCTGCCTGAGGCGGAGAAACCAATCAGGCTGCAAATGTAAAAGCAAAAAAATTGAAATTCAAAAATGGCGAGGCTGCTAACATTAAAATGAGCAGGAAAAAATTGCGGATTATTTATTGCTTTACTGTAAGACGCTGCATGCTACTGATTAAATTTTAGCGACACACCCGCATAAAAATTTCTTCCGGGCGCAGCATTGTAATATCGTCCGGCTGCTGCGTTTATGTCGTAACCCAGACTGTATTTTGTATCCAAAATATTATCCGCGCCCGCAAAAATTATAGCGCCGGTTTTTTTATCCACATTGATTTTAAATCCCAGTTTCGCACCTAAAAGGCTATAGGATGAACCATAAACAGAATTGGCATCGTTGAGCGCAATTTTATCTGAATAATTATAAGTTACGTTTAAAGTGAGGCCGGCTTTTGATTGCACGTCAATGCCTGCCACCACTACATTTGGCGCTGCGCCTGGCAATTTATTTTTTGAAAAATCATCATTTACCTGCTTAAAATTTCCATAATGAAAATCGTGTAAAGCATAGCTGGCCCATACTTTCGTAGCGCTGATAAAATGGCGCGGCCTGTCTGTTAATTGATACGAAGAGTACGCTTCTATTCCTTTTTGCTTGGTACTACCTGCATTCACATAATAATAAACGCCGTCCACATCAATTCGTTGCACTATGGTGTTGTTCAAATCAAACAGGAAGGCGCTTATATCAAAATAAAGTTTGTTACCTAAAGTAGCGCCTTTGAATCCTAATTCATAATCCATTCCATCTACCGGTTGCAAATTTTTTCCAAACAAACCATCCGACCTGAGTACTTCGGAAACAGTGGGCGGAGAAAAGCCGCGCGCAATGCTTACGTAGGCTGACATTTGTTTTTTTAATTGCTTAAGAACGGCGAGATGTGGCGCTATTTGATTTTTGAAAATTCTTTCCTGTGTGGTGGAAGGCCTTGCATGAAGATTTACATCACTGATAGAAGATTTGTTCATGCTGGCGCCGCCGGTTATTGACCAGCCTTTGGGCAATTCCAGGTTTGCCTGGGCAAAAATCATGTATTGCCAGTTGTTTAAATTATCGTCGGATTGTAATGAATCTGCAGTGCCGCGTAAGTTGCTATAATCTCTTGTATTAAAAAATCCTTTTTGAGCCTCCGCGCCGAAATCAATCTGGAGGTCGGATTGTTTAATTTTCTTTTTGAATTCAAATACGCTTCTGCCTCCAAAATGCGGCTCCTGGCGGTATTCATACACCCTGATGCCGGGGTTAATAAAATCGGTATAAGATCCATATACTGAAGTCTTGTTATACCAATGATCATTGAACACATATTGACTACTAAATGAAGTCAAAAATATTTTTTGATAGATGGCTGCTTTTGCCTGTACTGCGCCGGGAAACGGCCCCGCCGCAGGCCTTGCCTGTTTAGGGTCAGCATTGTATTGAGTAAGATTCAGGCCGCCGGGCGTTTGATAGTAGAGATCGCTGTAAGACATAAAAGCATGAAGCGATTGTTTGTCGCTTACTTTCAATTGGCTTTCCCAGCTCGCAATATCTCTCCGCATTTTTGCCTGTTGCCGGTATCCATCGCTGGTTTGATGAGAAAAATTGAAACTGTTTCCGCGGTTGGCATCGCCGGTTTTTACATTGGCATTTATGCTATGCGTGTTATAGCTCCCTGCTGAATAATCAATTGATGCTCCCGCATTCCATACATCGGGCAATGTATGAATAAGCATTGCTCCTCCAATGCCAGCGCCATATAAGCTGCTGGCAGGCCCTTTGATAATTTCTATTGAATTGAAATTGTAAAAGCTCAATTGATTTAAATACGTATTGCCACTCGGATCTGTAAGTGGAATATCATTCAGATAAATTTTGACGTCCCTCACACCAAATGGCGAGCGTAACGAACTGCCACGGATATTAAGCCGGTAGCTTCCCGGAGATCTTTCTTCCATGCTTACACCTGGCGTAATATTTACAGCAGGCAAAATTGACAAGTTGCCAAAACGGTTTAACTGCGACTGCCCGATGACACTTACAGGCGCTGCGACCTTTATCAGGCTTCGGTTTTGTTCATACGCTTTTACAATCACATTTTCTAAAATCAGGGCCGAATCTTCGTTATAAATGTGTTGAGCTGAAACAGAAAACGGAAGTAATACAAAAATTATAAGGAAATGCTTCATCAGAGATATGTGCTTAATCAGGCACAAAAGTAACCAATAATATTTCTATCTTTCCTTAATGAAACTTACGAAGCAGCTTTCGCTATTTGATTTCACAATCGTTATGGTGAGCCTCGTAATTGGTATGGGAATTTTTCGTACACCTTCCAATGTAGCCATGGCCGTGAGCAGTCAGGCCGTTTTTTATGCCGCATGGATTGTGGGCGGATTCATTGCATTGTGCGGCGCGCTTACTTATGCAGAAATCGGCAGCCGTATGCCGGTGACAGGCGGTTATTACAAAGTGATTGCCTTTGCGTATCATCCCTCGATTGCCTTTGCCATTAATTGTATTATTCTTGTCTCCAACGCGGCCTCGCTTGCGGCGGTTGCACTGGTGGGCGGTGA
Source organism: Flavisolibacter sp. (assembly GCA_051955075.1). Classification (GTDB taxonomy): domain Bacteria; phylum Bacteroidota; class Bacteroidia; order Chitinophagales; family Chitinophagaceae; genus Flavisolibacter. Next base: position 8,901 of record JBQCHB010000495.1, on the reverse strand, counting down.
ATATATTACAGGAGTTTTAATTCCGGCGTCACAACGGCAGCAATGGATATCTAACCCCGAAAACGCGCTTTATATTCAACACCTGCAAATTGCCATTGCAGTTTGCGCTGTCATTATTTTTTATGGGCTTAATCTGATGGGATTAAAAATGAGCGCCCGCACTCAAAACATTTTGACCGTTATCAAAATTCTGATGGTAATTGCGCTGATAAGCCCTTTATTTTTCGCCAGCAATGCTTCTTCTGCAAATATGGCTGTTATTTCCGCAGCCGGCGTTTCTCCTGCCTGGACTGAATATTTAAAATCGTTTGGTGTTGGTCTTGTGGCGGTAAGCTTTACCTACGGTGGCTACCAGCAAACAATCAATTTTGGGGAAGAAGTAGTTCAGGCGAAAAAAAATATTCCACGCGGCATATTTTTCGGAATCATTATTATTATCCTGCTTTATTTTCTTATCAATTATGCCTATGTAAATGTAATTGGCTTTGAACAATTAAAGACAGCAAAAAATATTGCGGCAATAATGGCTTCAAAAGTTTTTGGCCAAAATGCTGAACGAATCCTTTCGGTGTTACTTTTTTTAAGTGTGCTTGCCTATGTAAATATTTCGCTGATGAGCAACCCGAGAGTAATGGCGGCCATGAGTGATGACCATATTTTGTCGCCGGCGTTTAAAAAAAGAAACAGGAAAACGGAAGCGCTTACCACTTCGCTTACGGTTTTTTCAATCCTATCCGTTTTTATCATTTTCTGGGCGAAGGAATTTGATACCATCCTGAGCTTTACTATTTTTTTGGATTGTTTTGGAATGGCGTTCTCGGCCGGCTCAATTTTTATCATCCGGAAAAGAACTGCTTACCTTGATAACAGCGGCATTTACATAATGAAATTTTACCCGCTGCTGCCCTTGATTTTTATAGCGGCTTATGTATTTGTTGGCATCAGTATTTTGGTGACCCGTACCAAAATATCGCTGGTGGGGCTCGCGGTATTAGCTGCGTTTGTTGTTTTATATTTTGTAGCAGAAAATTTTAAAAAAAATCCAACAATAAATCAAACGGATAATACCTGATGAAAAGTAAAGCAACAAATACCACAGAATTTTATTTTGAAAAAATATACATACTCAAGTTTAAATACAGAATTAATGGATTCAAAATTAATTTCCTATATCATCAATGAGCTCGGAGAAGATCGTGAAAATTATTTTAATGCGGTTTCACCGCCGATTATTCAAACCAGTAATTTTTCGTTCAACAAAGTGGATCAGCTTCGAAAAGCATTTGAAGATGAATATTCCACTTTTTTATACAGCCGCGGCTTAAACCCCACTGTCCGGATTTTATCTCAAAAGCTTGCTGCGCTTGATGGAGCAGAAGATTGCCTGGTATGCAACAGTGGCGCCTCGGCCATATTTGCGGCTGTTTTGTCACAGGTTAAAAGCGGAGATCATATTATTTCTGTCGATCAACCCTACACATGGGCGCAAAAACTGTTCAATAACATTTTGCCGAAATTCAGTGTGTCAGTGACGTATGTGGATGGAAGGGCTATTGAGAACTTTGAAGCTGCCGTGCAGCCAAACACACGCATTATTTACCTGGAAACTCCTAATAGCTGGAGTTTTTATTTGCAGGACCTGGAAGCGGTTTCCAAATTGGCGCGTTCAAAAAACATTATTACTATTTGTGATAACAGTTATTGTACCCCATTATATCAAAGGCCAATTGATTTTGGCATTGATCTCGTTTTGCAAAGCGCTACCAAGTATTTAAACGGCCATAGCGATGTGGTAGCGGGCGTATTAAGCGGCAAAAAAATACTGATTGAAAAGATTTTTAACAGTGAATACCTCAATATGGGAATCGGCATTTCGCCTTTTAATGCATGGCTCATTCTTCGCGGATTAAGAACGCTTCCATCGCGTTTGGAAAAGAGTTCAACTACCACTAAAAAAATTATCAGCTTCCTGGAAAGCCGTGATGAAGAAATTCATTATCCGTTTAATCCAAACTTTCCTCAATATGAACTCGCCAAAAAACAAATGCTTGGCGCAGGCGGATTGTTTTCTTTTGTTCTGAAAGCAAAAACCATCAGGGAGATTGAGAATTTTTGCGAGGGCTTGAAGTACATCTTAATGGCCGTAAGTTGGGGCGGTCATGAATCGCTCATCATTCCCGGATGTGCATCCATAAAGCCAAATGAGTTTGATCCGAGTAATAAAGTTCACCGAAGGTTAAGAATGTACGCGGGCCTTGAAGAACCGGATTATTTAATTGAAGATTTGGAAAGGGGTTTTAATAACATGGCGTCATCAACTTGAAAGATTTTTATGAATAGGGCAGTTTAAGGAGGCCTTTTGCCACTTATCATAATTTTAGCTCATTTGTGCACTTACTTTATTGCGTTCTTTTATATTTGCGAATGCAAAAATTTATAGTATTCGTACTTATTCTTTTTACAGCTACTGATATTTCTGCACAGAAAAAATGGACGCTGCAGGAATGTGTGGATTATGCGATGGCGCATAATATTTCAATAAAACAATCCGAACTGCAGTCTGACCTTTCCGCAATAACTTACAAGCAAAGCAAGCTTTCCCAAATACCCACTGCCAATTTTTCTAACAGCGATGGCTACCGTTTTGGAAAATCACAAAATCCTTCTACCGGTATTTTAGAAAATCAGAATTACTTTACTGTGGGCCTGAATCTTCAAACCAGCGCCGAAATTTTTAACTGGTTTTCGAAAAAAAATACAATTCTTGCCAACGAATGGTCGTTGGCAGCTTCCAGGGCCGCGACTGATAAACTGAAGAACGACATTGCTTTATCTGTTGCCAATTCTTATTTGCAGGTGTTGCTCGCGCGAGAGCAGGAAAAAATTGCAGAAGTTCAGGTAACGCAATCCCGGTCGCAGTTGGAAATCGTAAATAAACAGGTTGCTGCCGGCTCTTTGCCCGAATTAAATGCAGTAGAGATTGAATCGCAATTGGCCAACGACACTTCTAATTTAATTACCGCTGCCGGAAATGTTACGCAGGCTAAATATGTATTGATGTCTTATATGAACATTGATGCAGCCGATTCATTTGATGTAGATGAGCCGCCCATTGACAAAATACCGCTGCAACCTATTGGTGATTTACAACCCGAAGACGTGTATGCATCCGCATTAAAAAATCTTCCTCAACAAAAAGTGAACGACTTTAATATAAAGGCGGCTGAAAAGGATATGCTGGCGGCTAAAGGAGCGCTTTATCCCAGCATATCTGCATTTGGTGGCCTGAGCACCAGTTACGGATATTCACGAACACCCTACTTTACGCAGGTATTTAATGGGTATAAGCCCAGCGGCTTTGTAGTAATGGATGCCATGGGCAACGTAATTAACGATTACAACATCCAACAGCCCTCATTTGTAAACGGAGAAAAAAAATATATTATTTCTCCCAAATTTGGCACTCAGTTTAATGACAACTTTGGGCAAACCATCGGTATAAGTTTGAGTGTCCCGATTTTTAATGGATGGCAGGCAAAGGCCGGCTACCACCGTTCTAAAATCAATTTGCGGAATATGCAATACCAGGAACAACTGGATAATCAAACTTTAAAACAGGATATTTACCAGGCTTATAATGCGGCAATCGTGGCCAGGCAAAAATTTGCTTCGTCATCAAAAGCCGTGGAATCAGCGCAAAAAAGCTATGATTATACCCTGTTGAGGTATAATGTCGGGATGATAGGAACGCTTGACCTGATAACCAATCAGAATAATTTATTTACAGCCAAACTTCAATATGTAATTAACCAGTTTGATTATATATTTAAAATGAAAGTGCTGGAGTATTATAAAGGACAGGGACTAAAACTGGAGTAAAAAATTTGTACGCCCGGCAAAACGTGTTGATAACAGATAATAGTTTAAACCAGTTTAAACCAAAAACTAAAATGAATTAATTTAAAACTGACCGGAACTTTTGTGATCATGCAATTATGATGTAGAAAGCACCGCGTTTCAAAAATTATATAAATCACATTATTTCAAAAAAGCCGGAACTCATTATGAATAAAACTCTCAAATGGATAATTATTGTTTTGGTAATCCTAATTGTGGCGTTGATAGTGCTGAAGAAAGCAGGCATAATCGGCAAAGATGACGGAATAAAAGTAACTGCCGAAAAAGTGGTGCACCGCACTATTGTAGAAACCGTAAATGCCAGCGGCAAAATTTATCCTGTGATAGAAGTTAAATTAAGCCCGGATATTTCAGGTGAAATTGTAGAACTGGATGTGGCCGAAGGCGACAGCGTTAAAAAAGGCCAGGTGCTGGCCAAAATTTATGGCGATATCTACCTGACACAAAAAGACCAGGCGGAAGCCGTAGTAAAGCAACAACAGGCCCAGTTAGCCGATGCGCAGGCATCCATAGGCGCTTTGGAAGCCAATCTTGCGCAGGCGCGGGAAACCTTCAATATGCAAAAGCAATTGTACGATCAAAAAGTAATTTCAAAAAATGAGTTCAACACCGCTGAAGCAAATTATAAATCAGCCATTGCAAATCTGAATGCGGCAAAAGAAGGCATACACGGAAGCATGGCTGGTGTTCAAAGTGCTCAGGCTGCCTTGCAAAAAGCCAATAAAGATTTAAGGCTCGCAACGCTTGTTTCGCCGATGGATGGGATTGTTTCGTTGCTGAGCGTAAAGAAGGGAGAAAGAGTAGTGGGAAGTTCGATGATGGCCGGAACAGAAATGATGCGCATAGCAGACATGGGCAAAATGGAGGTGAGGGTAGATGTTGGCGAAAATGATATTCCCAAGGTAAGGCTTGGCGATAGCGCCACTATTGAAGTAGACGCTTATAACGACAGAAAATTCACCGGAGTGGTTACCCAAATTGCGAGCAGCAGCAATGGCGCTTCTACGCAAAGCGACCTTGCGAATACAACCACCGATGTCACCAATTACAAAGTGTATATCCGCTTAAATCCCGATTCGTATAAAGATTTGCTGGAAGGGCCGACCAGGAAAAGATTTCCGTTCAGGCCGGGAATGAGCGCCAGCGCAGATATTCAAACCAAAACGCATCAGAATGTTTTATCCATTCCAATCAATGCGGTAACTACAAGGGAAAAAAATGATTCTACCAAAGCGCCGGGCGCCAACAAGCCTGCAAGTGATGACATGTCGGCTAATACAACCAACGTTGATGATTTGGAGATCGTGGTATTTATCGTGCAGCCGGAGGGTAAGGTAAAGATGCAAAAAGTAAAAACCGACATCCAGGATATTAATTATATAGAAGTAACTGATGGATTAAAAGAGGGCGATGAAGTGGTTACAGGCCCTTATGATGTAGTTTCGAAAACCCTCAAGAGTGGTGATAAAGTAAAGATTGTTTCCAAAAATGAAATTTTTAGTGTAAAGAAGTAACGCATCTTTCTTATAGAAAAGAAAGAGAACAGAATAAAAATGATGATTATTTGTGCCTTTACTCTAACACAGTTATACCAGCGCTTCATATAGTACTTCCACAGGATGCAAAGCCTTTACACCGGTGCCATCTTTTACCTGATGACGGCAACTGGTTCCTCCCGAAGCTATAATAACCTCAGGCGCAGTGTTCCTTATCGTTGGAAATAATACCAGTTCGCCAATTTGCATAGATAAATCATAATGCTCTTTTTCAAAGCCAAAAGAACCAGCCATGCCGCAGCAGCCGGAGCGGATTTCTTCTGCAGAATAGTTTTCCGGCAACGACATCATTTTTAAAGTAGGCGCAGTGGACGATAGCGATTTTTGATGGCAATGCCCCTGCAGTTTGATATGTCGTTTTTCTGTAGTAAACGAACTTTTTTTGATATTTCCTTTTTCGATTTCCCGGCCGATAAATTCATCAATGATAAAAACGTTTTTAGCAAGCGCCCTTGCCGTGGCAAGATTAGGCTCATCGGCCAAATCTATATATTCATCGCGAAAAGTAAGGATGGCACTGGGTTCTATGCCCAACAGTGGAGTCTCTTCATTAATAATTTTACTGAATATTTTTATATTCTTGTTAGCTATTTTTTTGGCGTGCTTTATCAGGCCTTTTGACATCCACGCTCTGCCGCTTTCTTCATGGTCAGTCATCAATACTTCATAACCGAGTTTTTCTAAAAGAAGAATGGCTTTAATGCCGATTTCAGTATCGTTGTAATTTGTAAACTCATCGCAGAATAAATAGACTTTTTTATTTTTCGTGTGTTCGTTACCGTTAGCTTTCTTTTTTCTTTTCTCAAACCATTTTCTCAAACTGGTTTTATATAAAGTAGGCATCGAACGTTTTAATGCAAAGCCGGAAAAGCGTTTTACCATATTACTAACTACGGGAGCAGTCACCATCCAGTTATACACGCCGGGAGCAATAGAACCTATTTTAGCAGACTTTGCAAAATTGGCAATGAGCTTTGCTCGGAAAGGCACGCCGTTGGCATCGTAATATTGCTGAAGAAATTCAGCCTTTAATTTCGCTACATCCACACTTGAAGGGCATTCAGATTTGCAGCCTTTACAGCTAAGGCAAAGATCCATTACTTCATGGATTTCTTCATGATCAAAACGGTTGACTTTGGTGGAATTGGTAAGAAATTCTCTTAAGATGTTTGCTCTTGCCCTCGTAGTATCTTTTTCGTTTTTAGTAGCCATGTAGGAAGGACACATAGTGCCGCCGGTAAGATGTGTCTTTCTGCACTCGCCGGTACCGTTGCACTGTTCAGCATGTTGTAAAATATCCTGGTTGTGAAACCGGAATACGGTATTAAACTTTGGCGTCTTCTGTCCGGGCGTATAACGCAGATGCGTATTCATCGGCGGTGTATCCACAATTTTATTGGGATTAAAAATATTATCCGGGTCCCAGGTGTGTTTGATATTTTCAAATAATTTGTAATTCTTGTCGCCTACCATTTGTTTGATAAATTCCCCACGTAGTCTGCCATCGCCATGCTCGCCGCTTAGCGAACCTTTGTATTTTTTTACGAGGGTTGCAATTTCCTGTGCGATGGCGCGGAATAAACGGTTGCCCTCTTCCGTTTTTAAATTAATAATTGGCCGCAGGTGAAGTTCGCCCGAACCGGCATGCGCATAATGAACAGAATATAAACCGTACTTTTTCAGGATGACGTTAAATTCTTCAATATACGCCGGTAAATCGGCGGTGTCCACGGCTGTATCTTCGATTACAGGAACAGCTTTATCATCTCCAGGAAGATTGCTAAGCAAGCCCAGGCCTGCCTTTCGCAAAGTCCATATCTTTTTTGTGTCTTCTCCAAATAACAGGGGAAAGTGATAACCAAATCCCATTTCACGCATTTCTGCTTCGCACTCTTTTGCAATTTCTATTACGCCTTCATGGGTGGGCGCTGTAAATTCTATTACTAAAATTGCTTCCGGATCGCCTTGTACAAAAAACCGGTTTTTACTTTGCTCAATGTTTTCCTTGGTGCACTCTAAAATATAATGGTCAATCAGTTCACTGGCGCGCGGTTTATATTTCAAGGCGATTAAGTTTCCTTTCAGCGCCTCATCAATGGAATTAAAGTGTACACACATTAAGCCTGTTTCTTTCGGAGGAAGAGGCACCACATTTAATTTAATTTCTGTGATAAAAGCCAGTGTACCTTCCGAGCCCGCAATCAATTTGCAAAAATTAAAATCTTCTTTGCCTGCAATAAAAGGCGCTGAGTTCATCAAAATATCCAAAGCATATCCCGTGTTTCTTCTTTCAACCGTTTCCTTCGGAAATTCTTTTAGTATCTCCTGCTGGTTATCATAATTGCTCAGAATGGTTCTTATATTTTTGTATATAGCAGCTTCCAAGTTGTTGCCTTCACATTTTTCATGAAATTCGTCTATGCTTACTGTTTTAAAAACTGCCTCGCTGCCATCGCTAAGCAACGTAGTTACTTCCAGCAAATGTTCGCGCGTGCTTCGATAAACAATTGAATTGGAGCCGCACGAATTATTACCCACCATTCCTCCCATCATAGCCCTGTTGGCTGTAGAAGTTTCAGGGCCGAAATACAAACCATAGGGTTTTAAAAACATATTCAGTTCATCGCGGATAACACCAGGCTGCACACGAACCCAACGCTCCTGTTCATTAAGCTCAACAATTTTGGTAAAATATTTTGACACATCCACAACGATGCCTTTGCCGACTACCTGGCCTGCAAGCGAGGTGCCGGCGGCTCTTGGTATAATAGGCGTATGATGTTTTCCGGCGAATAATATTATCTTTTTTAAATCGGCAACTGATTTCGGGATGGCTACAGCCAAAGGTTTTTCCTGGTAAGCTGAAGCGTCGGTAGCATATAGTTGGCGTATGGTATCATCTGTAAATAATTCACCCTCTAACTGGCGGGATAAATCTTTCAACTTCTCCATTTTAAAATGTCTTTTTAAAAAATGGTAAAGCTAAAAAGTTTTAAACAGCAAAACATACATATTTATTTTTTTACTTTTTCTGAATAAGAATTCTTGGTAAAAAAAAGCTACTTCCATTGCAGTGTATTGATAAGATGTTTCATGTCCTGCTGCAGAAAAGCGTTCACAGGCCTTAGCGAATCTTCATTAGGAGTGGCATCAAAATATAAAGCGCCTCTTAAAAAATGCTTTACACTATCAGAAAGAAAGAATTGTTTGGCAGTGGCGACATTACCTGATACTTTAAAAAAAACACCCGTAATATTATTGGGCGTGTGCATCAGGCTGTCTTCAATAGAGTAGGCTTTTACATCATTTTTATAGGTAAGGTTGAATGCATCGTTCACCATTTTATCAAAACTGTTGATACCCACAGAATCGCGGTAAGTGCCATCGCTGTTTTTAATTTTATAAACCGAAGTGCCTCCTATTTGTT
>JBQCHB010000494.1:0-10611 GCA_051955075.1 Flavisolibacter sp. | reverse complement strand
CTCAATTAAACGGCACTGAAGTAGAAGGCAGAAACCTGGTTGTTAATGAATCTCGTCCTAAAGAAGGCGGCGAAGGCGGCTTTAAGAAAAGAAGCTTTGGCGGCGGTGGCGGCGGCTTCAAAAAAGGCGGCGGCGGTTACGGCGGCGGTGGCAACCGTGGCGGTGGCGGCTATGGCGGCGGTGGCAACCGTGGCGGTGGCGGATACAGAGATAATTATTAATCAAACATATTTCGCTATTACTTAGTCCTGCTTTACAGCAGGACTTTTTTTATTGGGAACAGCATTTGCAATTGTACATTAAAAGAAAATGCTTTTACCTATTGGTGATGATAACAGGGACCGGCGGCTTACTCCGGTGGTAAATTATCTTTTAATCGCCGCCAACATCCTTGTTTTTGTGTTTTTACAAGGCCTTGGCAATGATGTGCATTTTGCTTATGCCTACGCCACCGTGCCTGCAGAAATTTTATCGGGCCACGACATTATTACTGGTTCAAAAATTTTTATTGATCCCCTTACCGGCCAGCACTTGCAAATGCCGGGTTTACAGAGAACCGATATCCCTGTATTTCTTACCTTGATCACTTCCATGTTCATGCATGGTGGCATTGCGCATTTGGCTGGGAACATGCTTTATCTTTTCATCTTTGGCGATAATCTTGAAAACGTGATGGGTCATCGCAATTACTTTTTCTTTTACCTGCTTTGCGGCGTACTGGCTGGATTAAGTCACGTTTTTACTACTGCTTATTTCAATCAAAATACACTGATGCCCAGTTTAGGTGCTTCAGGTGCTATATCAGGCGTACTGGCAGGTTATGTGTTTCTTTTTCCAAAACGAAGCGTACATGTATGGCTTTTCTTTTTCTTTACCATATCGGTTCCTGCCTTTCTGGCTTTAGGACTTTGGTTTATTTTTCAATTAGTGAGTGGCCTTGGAACTTTGGGTGGCGAAGAAACTGGTGGAGTGGCTTATGCCGCCCATATTGGCGGATTTATAGCTGGTTTTATTTTAGTAAAATTGTTTGCAAAACCACAAAGAACTTTTTTAGCAGATGAAAGAAAAGTGTTTCGGTAAAATTTTTATGTCGAACCTTGCATTGATTTCTAACTCGCCATCAATATGAGCATACAACTTCTCTTTTGACGAAATAACAATGGAAGGAGCTTGTTTATATTGAACAAAAGACAGTTGAAGGTGTTTTCCTTTTTCAATAACCGGCAAATACCTGATGCGTTTTAACAGTGATACTTTCCCGATTATATTTACATCCAATAATGCATCAGTAACTGAAGACTTAGGCGCTACTTTAAATCCACCTCCATAGCGCTGCCCGTTGGCTATGCTAATCATAAAACAATCTTGTGAGATAGTGTCATGCGGCATTTGAAGCATACATAGCTTTTCCCGATAACGAACAATGTGTTTCAATATGGAAAGAAGATACGAGGCTTTGCCGGCCAGTTTTTTCCTGCCTAATAAATCTTTAGCAACAGCACCATCAAAGCCTATGCCTACACCATTTAAAAATAATTTTCCATTGCAGGTTCCGGCATCAATCAATTGAGGTTTCCCTTCAAGCACCCGGTCAACCTGAGCCTCCAGAGAAAGATCGCCATACAACATCCAGTGAAAATCATTGCCCGTTCCTCCGGGAAACACAGATAAAGGAAGCTGTATATCGGGATATTGATTAATAAACCAATTGACAGTTCCATCGCCTCCAACAATCCATGCCTCTGTAAAACCATTCCAGGTTTGCGGCCATTGTGTAGTGAAGACGGAATGTTTGATATCCATTCCCGATAAAAGAATAGCTATTTTATCTGCTATGCCAAGAGCTTTTTGCTCTATGGGATTACATACAATTGCAACATGCTTTCCGGGATATGCCATAAAAAAACGAGGCGCAAAGTCCTCGTTATAAAGTTATTGATTTGATTTTATTGAACCACTTTTACGGTTTGCGCACCATGATATGAATGCATCTCGCCATTATACATCGCATCTGCACTTACAGGGCCCTGCTTAAACCGGCCCAACGAAACTGTACGGACAGCGTAGTAATACTTTTGTTTTGGCGAGTATGCGTTTACAAAAAAATGAATGCGGTCATCACGCACGTCTAATGCTGTAGGTTGCGACTCGTTTTTGATCCAATCCATTCCCGGCAATTCTTTAATGCGTGGATTTTCAATTTCGAAACCTGCAGGCAATAAATCTGTGATCACAATATTTTCAATGGAAGCATTAAATATTTTTTCAAGCGTCAGTTCCACTATTACCAAATCATTTTGCCTGAATGTATTTCCATTGATCGCATTTCCATAACGGTCAAAGAATTGCCTGCGCACCTTAATGTAATTGTCTTCTTCCTTGTAAGCACCGCTGGCATTAATGCCTTCGGCCACCCAGCTATAATACAGGCGGCCATTGCCTTTGGTAACCAGTTCAATTGTATTTGATTTCAATTGCTCGCTGCTACCCTTCCAGTCGCCATTGATTGTTACAAAAGTTTTCCCGCCAACTTTTACTTCTGCTGTCACATCCGATTTTGATGCAGTTCTCGCTATCTTTCCCAATGCCAAAAAAGAAAAAGCTCTTTCCTGTGTATTCAAATAGCGTTCATTTTTCAACCTGTCACTAACATGCTTAGCCATTACCGGAATTTGTGTATTGCCTGGATCGACGTCAACTAATGCGTTTAACGCAATGGCCTCATCACGCAAGGCACTGTAAAAGCTGCCGCCCGTTTGCTGTACTGATTCTTCTCCGCTGAAAGATGATGGCAGCATGTTATTAAATGAACGTTTGTCGCCGGCAACAGCATAAGCAGCCGACAATAAATATTTGCTATCCAATGCCAGCAATTGCTGGTTGGCTTTATAATAATTCATGGCAGAAACAGGTGGCCGGCCTGCCAGCGATAACACATACAAACCATACGCAACCTCTTTCGGGGCAATCTTTTTGTTTTGATTACGATTGTAATAGTAGAGAATTGTTTCTCTTGTTTTTAACCGGTTGGCAATATAAGAAAGCATCGTTTCAAGTAAACTGTTATCTACATCAAATCCGGCCTTTCTTGCTTCCCATAAAAAATGTGCTGCATAAATGGTGGTCCACCAGTCTTCTTTTCCTTCTCCATCCCAAAGCGTAACGGCGCCACTGTATAATTGGTGCATTTTTATTTTGCGAATAGCTTCCATCACATTGGCATTGGCATTTGATTTACCGCTGCTTTTTAATTGTAGCAGATCGGCAAAATCGCCATAATACAATTGTGGAAAGGCAGCTGAAACCGCTTGCTCCGTACAACCATAAGGATACTGAACCAGGTACCGCAACTGATCTGCAATTTGCGCCACCGGTGAACGGCTAACGATCAAATTGTATTTAAAGGTTCGGGGAATAAAATCATTTTGCGGAATAGATATTTTCTGTGAAGTACCGCCAACAATTAAACCGCTACCTGAAACCTTTTGTAATGTTGATGGAGGACGTACAGAAATTTCTGTTTCATCAACAAATTTTTCGCCTGATGCATTTACACTCACTATAATTTTTGCCACATTAATATTGGCACCGGCAACCAACTGAAACACAGCCTTGCTTTCGCTGTTGGCATTGATAGAAATACTTTGTGAATTGTTACCAATAATTTTTACAGGACCGCTTGCCGCAATAGCAGCTTGTCCATTAGCAATACGATTTGTTGTGTTGGAAACCGTAACCGGCACTAACACTGTATCGCCGGGACTCATAAATCTTGGAAGTGCGCTGCTCAATACAATTGGATCAGCAACCTTCATTGTATTTTCTGCGGTACCAAATTTTTCATCCTTAAAAGCGACCGCCATCAATCGTACTTCGCCGCTGAATTGCGGAATGTCAAATTCAAACTCCGCCACGCCACTACCATCCGCTTTTTTTATACCGCTCCAGTACGACATGATCTTGAAACGTTTTGCCGGCATAGGATTTACCCGTTTGTCCAAACTCAGGTCTCCATCGCCGCCGGTACTGCTTAGCCTTGCTCTTATTTCAGGGAACAGTAAGGGATACATATCAAAAGCAGTTACCTGCAACGCCTTTTTTTGATAGAAATAATTGTAAGGATCGGGTGTTTTAAAGTCGCTTACCTGCAACACGCCATTATCCACCGCCGCCAATGTGATATAACTGCCTGCAACTGCTTTCACTTTCACTTTTTGATGTGTTTTGGAACGAACAGATTGTTGTGCAGTAATGGCTAGGGGTATTTTCCTGCTCTTCTCTTCTACTTTTATATTTTGAAATCCATGCGCCACCGTTACAGGAATATCTGAAACTTCGTGCGGTTTAATAAGTGTTGCCGTAACGTACACATTGGGAATATATGCTCCATCTAATTTTACATCAATACTGGCTGTTCGTTTAGCCACATCAACATATTGATACGATACGACATGATCTGTTTCCAGGGTAACCAGCATGCGGCCGCTGAATGGCGTTTTGAACAGTACCTTAGCACTCTCTCCGCTTTCGTATTTTTCTTTATTGAGTTCAATATCTATTTGCCCTTCTGTATTTACGTCAAACGACGAATTATCTCCTCCCCAGGCGCCGTAGCTGTAGAAACTTTTGCTTACGTAAGCATTGGCCCCCGGCTTGTAAACTCTAATTTCATAATCGCCAGGCGAACGTGGAATGTAATTCATCACAGTATTGCCGCCAACGTTCATTTGCTGCTCCAGCAATACTTTGTCTTCCTGCTGCGATTCATAGCGGAAATAGCTACCGCTCTTGGTTAAAACGGTTTTGTATTCATGTTTAATGATCTGTACATTGGCCGCAGCTGTTACAGGATTGCCGTCCTTGTTTAAAGAAATCAAGCCAAATTTCACCGGCTGGTTCAAAGGGTGGTAATAGTAATCATCCTCCTTGATGCCATAAAAAACATCCTGCGTGTAAATATCTACAGAAGTATTGCGGCTGACAGGCCTTCCGGTTTCATCAAATACCGTTGTGTAAAAATTCGCCTGTAATAAACCGGTATTGGCATATAGGGAAGGAACTGCGTAGTTGATAACCGCATTGCCATTTTCATCTGTCGTGCCTTCCTTCACGTCTTTGTCATGAAATTCTTTTTGATTGGCCAAAGAGAAGTCATAATCAGGATATTTTTTTGAAGAGAATTGTTTCTGCTTAACCTGAATTTCCGTTTCATATTTTCTATTGGCCGCAGGCGGACCAAAAAAGTTAACAGCATTGATTTGCAGGGTTGCCGATTCTGAAGGGAGCAGGAAAGGTCTATTCAACGTAGTGGTTAGTTTAATTCTGTCCGGCACAAATTCTTCGATCATAAAGTTCTTTGAAGCCAGCAACACATCGTTCGAACTGTACACTTCCAAAGTATAACTGCCGGTAATGGCGGATGTAGAAAGGTCAATATTTCCTTCAGCAGCGCCTTGTTCATTCAGGCTTTTGCGAAAGGATTTTAATTCCTTTCCGTTAGGCAATAGAAATTTCATTTTAACCGGCAACGCACCAGGGCTCTTCCATTTTCTATCACGCAGCAGCACGGCAAAATTCACTCTTTCCCCCGGCCGGTATATGTCTCTCTCCGCATACACAAAAGCATCAAAGCCCGTTGCATTGATATGCTTGCCGCCTACATCAAACCTGGATGTGTTTACTCTGGTATTACTGAAAGGCAAATACGTGAAATCGTCAGCGGTTTTAGCAATCACCATGGCAGGCCTAAAGCCTGCAAAAGACCGTGAAGCAAGGGCAACTTCTGCAACGCCATCGGCATTAGTGGCACCTGTTCCCAGCAACTGGTTATTGGCTCCATACACATTTACCGTCACACCCTGCAGTGCATTAGCAGTTTTAATAGAGTTGGCAAACACATACATTTTATCCTCACCTTGTTTTGCAATCAGGCCAATATCTGAGAAAGAAATAAAACGGCTGTCTCTTACCCAATAATCTTTTGCAGAACGGATCATGACGTGATACACGCCTTTTAAATCGGGCAAGCGGTCTTCAAACTGCGAAATGTTTAAAATTCTTTCATTGCCCGATTTAGGCAGGCTGCGAGTATCAATTTCTTTGCTGTATATGATATCGCCGGCGGTTGTTTCAATGTAGTCGTTGCCTTCGTTGTAAGATGCATATTCCCCTTCTTCATCATTGTCTCTTGGATAGTAGCCATTGCGTTCTGCAGCCAGTAAATTGTTTTCGTAAATTTTCGAGATCACCAATTTTATTTTCGGTGTATTAGTGATCCTTACTTCCACATTACCACCACCTTTTTTCGATAAGTACACCGCTTTGCTGTTGGTGAAATTGATTTGCGATTCCAATTGCCCAAAAGCAACGCTGCCATTATAATCCTCTTTCAACACGCCCCCAATTTTACCACGTAAGCCTTTTGAAATTGTAAATGTGTAACTGTTATCGGCATCGAACTTGTCGCTTCGCAAATCGAAACCAAAACCTGTGTATTCTACCGTATAAGGAACAGCCGGATTGAATTTGATGAAATTTCCCGCACCTTCACCCGTTAACTGCTGGCTGGTGTAAATATGCACCACGCCTTCGGTTCCGTTGTGCTCCGCTTCTACGCTATTAATATTGAGCACATAAGGCGAAGGAATAGAAAGCACAGTTTTGATAACATCCTGTGTGCTCAACGCTCCTTTTTCCGGCTTTAGTCCTTTTTCAATATTTACCTGCGCTTCGTAGTTTTTATCTTCCGCTTTAAATGGAGTAAGTTTTAGGCTAATGGCATTGCTCACACCTACATTTTGAACAACATAATCTGTTTTGTTACCATCGATTTCTATTTTTAGTTTTTCTTTTACCTCGTCGACTTTTACTGGATAATTGAATTGTAAATTAATTTGCGGTACAGCACTGCGACTGTTTTCATCCTGCAAAACCCAGGTAGTATAAGCATCGTTCAATTGTAACGGTGCCGTATGAAACTGGATCTTATCCGCATCTTTTACATCGTTGAATTGACTGTAACGGAATAAATCATTTTTAATACTTGCTTTGTATTCTGTAGCAGGCAACAATGCCTGGGAAGGAGAGAATACTAATTCATCAGGACCATTCCAGCGAAAACGGCCGGGTATCTTGGGTTCAAAAGAAATATAATCGGTAGAATCCCAGGTGTTGAGCAATGAATCAGGATACAATGATTTTGAAAAGCGAAAAATAAGATTGCCTAATTGCGGCACCTCGCCTTTGGCATTGGTATAATCAAGGCCAACTGAATTACGGCTGCATGAGCATAAAAAAATAAAAAACAAAAGCAGTGATGGCAAAAAATATTTGATACGCATATATGGTTATTGGTAATTGAAGAAAAGATAAAAACATTACACGAACTTTTTTGAATTACACGAGATGAATGATTGATAAAATGAATAAGCAAAACAAATTCGTGTAATTTAATTCCGGTTTATCAGAATTAAATTTGTGCCATAAACGCTAAGGAGGCAGACTCGATGAGTCCATACAATTTGAAAAGATTACAACAGAAAGTTACTAAGCAAAAAGTCCTGTTGCTTGTTAAAAGATTTGTAATTGTATGCGGCTGTGCCTTCCTGTTATTTCTACTGTTTAATTTCCTTTTTCCACTTCCGGATAAAATTGAATATTCAACAATTATTACCGACGATCGGAATGAAGTAGTGAATGCATTTCTTACCAAAGATGAGAAATGGCGGATGAAAACAGAATTGGACGAAATTTCTCCGCTGCTGCGCAAAACGATCATCGCCAAAGAAGACAAATGGTTTTACTATCATCCGGGCATAAATGTATTGGCCGTAGCAAGGGCAAGCTTTATGAACCTTATTCACATGAAACGAACTTCCGGTGCTTCCACCATTACCATGCAGGTGGCAAGAGCATTGGAACCAAGAAAGCGTAATATCATCTCCAAGTGCATTGAAAGTTTCCGGGCTTTTCAGTTAGAATGGAAATACAGCAAGGATGAAATCCTGCAACTTTATTTAAACCTGGTTCCTTATGGTGGCAATATTGAAGGCGTAAAATCTGCTTCGTTGCTTTATTTCAAAAAAAATCCTGATCATCTTTCGCTGGCCGAAATCACTGCTTTATCTATCATTCCCAACCGGCCTTCCTCTTTGGTAATTGGAAAGAATAATGACCTGATTGTGAAAGAGCGCAACCGCTGGCTGAAAAAGTTTTTCAACGATGGTGTTTTCTCAAAAAAAGAAATTGAAGACGCCAAAGCAGAACCATTAACAGCCTATCGCACCACTGTTCCGCATTTCATTCCGCACCTGGCTTATAAACTGAAGTCATCAACTTATGAAAACAACATCAAAACAAATATTGTTCTCAACACGCAATTAAAAATTGAAAAACTTACGGAAGATTATATAAGGGCATTAAGGTTCAAAAATATCCGCAACGCTGCGATAGTTGTGATGGATAACAAAACACACAAGATCATTTCTTATGTGGGTTCTGGCAGTTTCACCGATACAACTGACGGCGGCCAGGTAAACGGCGCAGCTGCCATTCGCCAACCCGGCAGTACTTTGAAACCTTTGCTTTATGGCTTATGTATTGACGAAGGATTGCTCACGCCTAAAACCGTTATTACCGATGTGCCGGTGAATTACAGCGGTTATGCACCGGAAAATTATGACCAGAAATTCAACGGCTGTGTAACGATGGAATATGCGTTGGAACACTCGCTCAATATTCCCGCGGTAAAAAGCCTGCAGCAAATAGGTAAAGAAAAATTGATCAGCAAACTCATTGCCTGTAATTTTAAACAAATACAAAAAGATCAAAACAAATTGGGTTTGTCACTGGTGCTGGGTGGCTGCGGTGCTACGCTGGAACAACTCACAAACTTGTTTTCTGCTCTGGCCAATGAAGGAACTTATACTGAACCTCAATTTCTGCAAACGACGAAACCGTCTAAAAAAAATCAGCTCTTATCTCCTGCTGCTGCTTACATGATCACAGATATTCTTTCAAAAGTCAATCGTCCCGATTTTCCATTGAACTGGACCGCTACAGAGCACATGCCAAAGATTGCCTGGAAAACCGGCACATCGTATGGGAGGAAAGATGCCTGGAGCATTGGCTACAATAAAAATTTTACTGTCGGTGTTTGGGTGGGAAACTTTTCTGGTCAAGGTGTTGCGGAACTAAGCGGCGCCAATACAGCAACGCCACTGCTTTTTAAAATTTTTAATACTATTGATTATGATAGCAATTCCGATTGGTATGCACCGCCAAAAGATTGTGATATAAGACAAGTATGCAGCGAAACGGGATTGCCGCCGGGCCCCTATTGTACTAATCTGATCTCTGATTATTTTATTCCATTAATCAGTACCTCTACAGTATGCCAGCATTTGCAGGAAATAAAAATATCGGCGGATGGCGCCTTTTCCTATTGCGAAACTTGTGCTCCGGCTACAGGTTATATCAAAAAATTGTATCGCAATATATCGCCTGATATGCAGGCATATTTTTCTCAAAACGGGATGTCTTACCAAAAAATTCCACCGCACAATCCCGATTGCGAAAAAATATTTAAAGGCAATGGGCCTGCTATTACATCGCCTTTAAACGGAAGTGAATATTATATCAACATCAAAGATCCGGAACCATTGCAGTTAAGTGCCAACACAGGCTCCGACGTTTCAAAAATTTACTGGTATATCAATGACCAGTTTTATAAAACAAGCAATGCAGGAGAAAAACAGTTCTTTGTTCCCAAAGAAGGCCCTGTTAAAATCTCCTGCACTGATGATAAAGGAAGGAATAAAAATATATTGATACAAGTGAAGTATGTGAAGCTATAATTCCTATCCCACTTTCTTCACACTGCCGCTGCCTGAAATACTTTGGTTCACATTGGCGTTGCCTTTGTAGCTGATGCTACTTGAACCCGAAGCATCGATGTTCAATTGTTTGTTAGCAGTAACTTCCGCATCTGATGAGCCAGATAAATCCAATTCTGTATTATCGGTAACCAAATCAAAGCATTTTACATCGCCGGAACCGCTAACATGCGCAGAAAAATCAGTTGCCTGTCCTTTCAAATTGATACTGCCACTGCCCGAGATCTCGGCGCTTACTTTGGGAAGCTGCACCTGCATCACAATGTCGCCGGAACCACTAACATGCATATTTAATGCTTCACTGCCGGTGATCGGGCTATCGCCAATAATATCGCAAGCCCCTGAAACATCAATATCTTTAAAAACAGGAGCTGCTACATATACAATAATATCTTTTGAAGGATCAAGATTAAAACCCTGCTTTTCTTTAATTACAAGTGTGCTGCCGTCGGTATATACATCTAAATACTCCATCAGGTTTTGATCGGTCTCCACCTTTACAGCGTTAGCTGCATCCTGCCGCACATGCACTTTGATGCCGCCGCTAACATCAACACTGGTAAAGCTACCGGTGCTTCTTTGTTGCGTAACGATATGACCATCACCTGAAACACGTTCTCCGCCAAAATAATTGCAGGACGAAAACGTAAATAAACTTAATGCAAGAACGATATAAGAAATTCTCATGGCTGATTGTTTTGGAATAAGACTACAGTTT
>JBQCHB010000493.1:0-3154 GCA_051955075.1 Flavisolibacter sp. | reverse complement strand
ATACACCTAAAAAATGCAATAATTTAAAAATTTTAGAGTTTTATAGTAAAGCACACTCGATAATTTTGTAATGCCAAAAGAAGGATTTCAATGCTTAAAAATCGTTTCTTTCCTATCCAATTATGAAACTGAATCCATCACTAACTCTCCGAAAAAGGGAGATTACCCATGGCCTTGATCTCGTAATCAAAGAAGGCCTTACCTCCGAAGCCATGACTACCCTTACCGGTGGCACTTTCCTCATGGCAATGGCGCTTTTGCTCGGCGCATCCAACTTCCAGATTGGGCTTGTGGCTGCATTGCCAACCATCACGAATGGCTTCCAGATAATCACCACCTGGCTTTTGCAGAAATACAATAACAGGCGTGCGACGGCCGTAATAGCTAATGGGCTTGCCAGGCTTCCGCTGATCTTAATAGGGATTCTTCCTTTAATATTTAGTGCGGACACCTCCTTCGCTACCATCATTTTCATCCTCGTATTTCACTACCTCTTTGGCTCCATTGCTGGCGCAAGCTGGAATTCATGGATGAAAGACCTGGTGCCGGAAGATAAATTAGGATCTTATTTCTCAAGGCGCACGAGCAGGACGCAAACGCTAAATGTTTGCCTGAGCCTGGCCCTGGCATTGCTACTGGATTATATTAAAGATAACTATCCGGGCATGGAGCTCAGGGCTTATGCCGTGATGTTTGTGCTCGGCGGTGTGCTTGGCCTGTTGGGCACCTGGCTTTTGTCGAAAACGCCCGAACCGGTCTCATACCTCCCGAAAGAAAATATCTTAAAACTTTACAAAAGGCCGCTCAAAGACAAAAACTTCAGATCGCTGCTGCGGTTCCAGTTTTGCTGGACTTTCGCACTGAATATTGCTACCCCTTTTATGACGGTGTTCCTGCTGAAGAGCCTGAATTTAAAATTGTCTACCGTAATTGTGGCTACTATCTGTTCCCAAATCGCCGGTATTGTAGCCGTAAAAAGCTGGGGAAAATATACTGACCGGTTTAGCAACAAAACGATTCTGCGAATTGCGGCGCCATTGTATATTGCCTGCATCCTTATGTGGCCTGTTGCGGCACTTTATTCAAATATTTTTATTGTTGTGGCGGTGGTGATACTGCTCAATATCCTGAGCGGAATAGCATCTTCCGGCGTTAATTTATCATTAAACAATATTGCCATAAAGCTTGCGCCAAAAAATGAAGGAGTGGTTTATCTTTCTGCAAAAAGTATGATGATGTCGCTGACCGGCGCTGTAAGTCCTTTGCTTGGCGGTTTCCTGGCGGATTATTTTTCAGGAAAACAATTCAATTTTAATATCAACCTGCATGGATTTGCCGGCTTTCATTTGATTCGGCTCATCAATCTCCAGGGCTATGGCTTTCTTTTTCTTGTCGGTGGAATTCTGGCCCTGGCTGCGCTGCAATTGCTGAAAAGTGTGAAGGAAGAGGGTGAATTATCCAAAAAAACCGCCACGCTTGTTTTGAAAACGAATCTGAGAAATCAAATAAGGAAAACAACGCACCCCGGGTATATTTTATCTTTTGTGGCAGCGCCTGTTCAAAGGCAAATTCAGCTCCACAGAAAAATCAGAAACCGCTGGCATAGAAAGCTGGCATAGGCGAAATAGCGGCGGGCTACATATTCCCAACAATTTTCATTTATATTTTCAGATGAAGTCCGGATACCTATAACCAGTAAGCGATAAAAGAATTAAGATTTTTATTTTGTAAATCAAACGGAAAATTTCGGAGTGGGAATTTCGATTACTTTATGAATTAACAGCAAATCAGAACCGGCTAAAGAATCGTCAAGCACTGTTATTGTCAAAACAATTGTTTTGCCTTAGCGTTTATTTCTTTAGGTTAAGAGATTGAATGATGCTCTTTAGTGTCTTGTCATCAATACTGTCCAATTCAGACTTATCGTAAATGGTCAATAGATAAATTTCCTTGGTTTCGGTAACGAGATAAGTTATGACACGACCGCCACCACTTTTACCTTTTCCTTTGCTTCGAATGCCAAGCCTGATTTTGTAACTGTTGTTACCTAAAGGTGTTCCTATATCCGATTGATGGGTTAACGTTTTATTTAATTGCGTAAGTTCTGCTTTTAATGAGGGAAACTTTTTTGAAAGACGTTTTGCTTCCTTTTTAAATCTTTCAGTCGGAACTATACTAAAGCTCATTCAGGAATTCGTTTAACGTCTGTTTGTGTTTTTTCTGTTTCCTGAGAGAGCCGACCTCTTTAAATGCCTCCTTAAGGTCAGAACGAAGTTTTAAAGCCTGCTCATACTTTTTGAGCTTGCCAAGCACCTTTTCCCAATCAGACAATCGTAGTTGGACGGCTTGCGTTTCCCCGTTCATATCATTAACATATTGAAGTGGAATTTTCATGTTGCAAATTTACGATTATTGTCTATTGATAGATAGAGCATTGCTTTTCAGCTTTCATTCAGGACCGGTTTTGATGCATACCGGCTAAACATATCAGTTTGTCACCTTACGGTCTAAAAAACGGCTTTTCATTTGTTGCCATTCATTTTTTAAAATGCTGTAGTATACTGTGTTTCGTCTATGACCGTCATACATTAAAGTATGTCGCCTTAATATTCCTTCCAATTGTCCGCCAATTTTTTCAATCGCTGTTCTGGACGCTATATTTCTTTCGTCTGTTTTGAACTCAACTCTTTCGGCATCAAGTTTCTCAAATGCAAATTCCAGCAGTAAGTACTTGCAATTTCTGTTCAACCCCGTTCTCTGAAATTTTTTGCCATACCAGGTTGCCCCGATTTCAAGCCTGTCGTCTGCGTCGGAGATGTTTAAAAAACTGGTACTTCCTGCATAGGCATTTTTTGTTTTATCAAATACGATAAATGTATAGCGGTTCTTGTTGAGCCTGCTTGCAACTGCTTTGTCAATATAGCTCTCTAACAACTCCGGGGTATAAATGGGCGCTGGTGAAAATTGAAGTAAATCCTTGTCTTCGGTGGCGATAGCTAATAAATGGTCAATGTCCGATTCGGTAATTGGCCGCAGCAGCGCAAAATCATTTTCAAGTCTTATTTCTTCATCAAAAGGAAAATTCATGCCGGGTATCTTTTTTTATTTTTTGTGTAAATGTCAGTAGCCTGTAAAGTTTATTATTTTTCTGATT
>JBQCHB010000492.1:0-3224 GCA_051955075.1 Flavisolibacter sp. | reverse complement strand
AATCGAATTTTATGAAAACAATCGTGCTTTCGGCTTATTTAAAACTTGCCTGCATTATCATCATCCTAATTGGCGGAGGTTACCTGGTGATTATTGGGGAAGAGATTTTACTGCCATTATCCTTTGCTTTTTTAATCTCGCTTTTATTGCTGCCGGTTTGCAATTTTATGGAGAACAAATTGAAGTTTTCCAGGTCGATAGCATCGATAGTAGCTGTGGTACTTCTACTGACAGTCGTAGGTATTATATTTTATGCGCTGGGTTCACAAATTGCTGATTTGGGAAAAGAATGGCCGCTGTTGAAGGTTCAGGTTACGCAATTATTTAATGATGTGCAAGCCTGGCTTTCACGTGCGTTTCATGTAAACGTGGAGCAACAAACGGAATACCTACATAAAAGCACGGATAAGGTTTTGAACTCAGGGGAAATTATCATTGAACAAACTGTTTTGTCCATTTCTTCCATTCTTCTTATGCTGGTTTTTGTCATCATTTATACGCTGTTTATTTTAATTTACCGTAATCGTTGGATGATATTTTTAGTAGCTGCGTTTACTGAAAAACATAAAGCATTGATTTTTGATATTTCGGAGCATATAAAAAATATAATCCGGAAATATATTACAGGTTTATTTTTTGAGCTGGCCATTCTGGTGGCGGCAAGTTGTCTTATTTTCTGGATACTGGGGATTAAATATGTGTTTCTTTTAGGGCTTATCGTGGGGTTTTTTAATCTTATTCCTTATATCGGAATTTTTACCGCGCTGGCAATAAGCACCATCATCACATTTGCAACCGTTGATCCAACACATGCGTTGTATGTTGCCATTGCTGTGGTTTGCATTCATTTGATTGATAGTAATTTGTTGATGCCAAAGATTGTTGGTTCGCAGGTGAAAATTAATCCGTTGATGGTGGTGCTGGGTGTGGTAGCAGGCGAATTAATGTGGGGCATTCCGGGAATGTTTTTATCTATTCCGTACCTCGCCATTGCCAAAGTTGTTTTCGACAGGATTAAAAATCTTCAATCACTTGGAATACTGTTGGGTGACGAAGAAGTAAAGCCTCAAAGCCTGAAGGAAAAAAAGAATAAGGCGACTTTAGTAGTCGATGCCAATAAAGAGAACAAGCAGGCTTGAGGCCTGCTTGTTGTGTAAAGATTAGTTTAAATTCATACCCTGTTTTTCTTAATCTCATCCACTACTCCGGGATCTAACAGGGTGGTGGTATCTCCAAGATTTTCTAATTCGCCTTCTGCAATTTTGCGTAGAATGCGGCGCATAATTTTCCCGCTTCTTGTTTTGGGAAGTCCATCGACATATTGAATTTTATCAGGCTTGGCAATCGGCCCAATCACTCTTGACACGGTTTCTAAAATGTCCTGCTTGGAGCGTTCGTCTTCTGGATGCTTTTTCTCCGTGATTACAAACGCATAAATACCCTGACCCTTGATAGTATGCGGATAGCCTACTACAGCGCTTTCTACCACGCCCGCGTGAAGGTTGATGGCATTTTCAATTTCAGCAGTACCAATTCGGTGGCCGCTCACATTTAATACATCATCTACTCTTCCTGTTATCCGGTAGTTTCCTTTTTCATCTTTTAATGCACCGTCGCCACTAAAATATAAACCCGGATAAGCTGAAAAATAATTTTTTCGAAAACGTTCGTGGTCACCATAGGTAGTGCGCAATATACCCGGCCATGGCGCTTTCATGCAGAGGTTTCCTTTTATTAATCCCTTCTCGTCTTTCTCTGTAGCTTCTTTCCCATTTTCATCCATCAAAACCGGTTGCACACCAGGTAGTGGCAGGGTCGCCCAGCTTGGAATTGCCGGCGTCACTCCTGCAATGGTGGAAATTAATATGCCACCCGTTTCTGTTTGCCACCATGTATCAACAATTGGACATTTCTTTTTACCTACGTTATCATAATACCAATTCCAGGCTTCTTCGTTAATTGGTTCGCCTACGCTTCCCAGCACTTTCAGGGAAGATAAATCTTTTCCCTGCAACGGCTCCATGCCGAAGCTCATCAGGCTGCGGATGGCTGTGGGGGCGGTATATAAAGTATTTACTTTGTATTTATCCACAATGTCCCAAAATCTTCCTGCATCGGGCCATGTGGGTATGCCTTCAAACATAAGACTGGTAGCGCCGGCCGCCAGCGGGCCATAAACTATATAACTGTGTCCGGTAATCCAGCCAATGTCGGCCGTACAGAAGTACACCTCCTCCGGCTTGTATTGAAATGTGTTTACAAAAGTGTAGGTAGTCCAAATCATATAGCCGGCATTCGTATGTACCACCCCTTTAGGCTTGCCTGTGGAGCCGGAAGTATATAAAATAAAAAGCGGGTCTTCGGCATCCATTTCTTCCGCAGGAACGCTCACTTCATTATTTTTTTCAATCTGAAACAAGGCATGGTCCATTTCATCTTCCCACCATACGTCCCTGCCTTTTATCATTGAAACCGGCCTCCTTGTCCTCGTATATACAATTACTTTTTTAATTGTTTTATTTCCTATCAGAGCATCATCAATCACGCTTTTTAAAGGAATATCTTTAGTACCACGATAAGCGCCATCACAGGTTATAATGAATTCTGCTTTGGAATCGTCAATCCTGTCGGCGATGCTCTGTGCTGAAAAGCCTCCAAAAATTACATTGTGGATTGCACCGATTCGCGCGCAGCCTAACACTGCGTAAGCCAGCTCAGGCACCATTCCCATGTAAATGCAAACCCTGTCGCCTTTTTTTACTCCATTGTTGATGAGCATTTGAGCTACCTGGCATACTCTTTTGTGCAATCTTGAATAAGTAACAATCCTGGTTCTTTCTTCCGGGTTGTTTGGCTCCCAGATTATTGCTGGTTTTTCCCCCATGGTTTTCAAATGGCGATCTATGCAATTCTCCGTCACATTTAGCTTAGCGCCTTTGAACCATTCGATTTTTGGTTCAGTAAAATTCCAGTCCAACACCTTGTCCCATTTCTTTTTCCACAAAAAATTTTCGGCCACTTCTGCCCAAAATTCTTCAGGATTTTCTATACTTTTTTTGTAGGCTTGCTCATATTCTTCCTGTGTTTTAATCTGATAAGGATACTCCATAATTTAAAAGTTTATTGGTTAATACGTTATGTTGTGACCAGGTTGGTGGTGATTTAGAAAATAATTTCTATCGCGAAATTAAAAATCTTATTATTTATTGGTTTACTATATTTTT
>JBQCHB010000491.1:0-5802 GCA_051955075.1 Flavisolibacter sp. | reverse complement strand
GCATCACTTGCTGCTTTTGTGCTGTCTTCACCCGACATGGACAATACTTTTGTAATGTACTTTACATATTCATTACGGATGTTGACAGTAGCCGAGTCATTTTTGAAATAGTACTCTCTTTCAGGTAAACCAATGCCACCCTGTGTCAGCTTAAAGCTCATAACATCACTGTTCTTGTCATCCTGCGTTACATAATCGCTGAAGAGGGTAGAAGAGCCGATCTTTTTTAATTCAGCCACGGTTGCCACCAATGACTTTACATCTGTGATCTTGTTGATCTTATCGAGATAAGGTTGCAGCGGTTGTAAACCTTGTTGTTCAATTTTGGTACTGTCCATGGCTGCTGCCCAAAAGTTCCCGATCTTTTGTTCACTGCTACCTTTTGCCGCGTTGGCAGTGGCTGCTTTTTCGCTGATCTCACGCAGGCGTTTCAAATTTTCCTCTATCACCAAATTGCCGATGCCCCAACTTCCGTAAGCTGCCGGTATGGGGTTATTTTTGATCCAGCCTCCATTGGCATATAAAAAGAAATCCTGTGATGGGCTTATCGTTGTGTCCATATTGCCGGCCAATACATCCGCCTTGTTTTTGGCAGAATCTGACGAGCCTTTTACCATGCTGTTATTGTTGCAGCTTGCGGCTATAGAAGCAACAGCCACACCTAAAAAAAGAATACGCATTTATAGCTTGTTTTAAACTTAAATATAAGAATTACACTTTTTAGCGAATTCGAATTTACATGACTGGCACAAGACAGTATAAATGAATTCAGCACTGTATAAAAGTGGCTTATAGACTTGCAACAAAAACTTTTCACAAAAATGACATTAGCGCTTCGCAGACAGAACTACAAACTGCAAACCATAAACTACAAATTTATTATGGCGTTGCGTTCATTTCTTCAGCCCATTTATCCCGGTCGTCGGGGCTAAACTTCCATGGCGCAAAATTGTTTTCGATATTGCTGTACATACCGTTCCATTCTGCCGGCTGATTGCTTTCTTCCAGGGCAAGGTAACGCTTCAGTTGGTTGATAATGCTTAATGGGCTGATCAATACCGGGCAAACCTGTACGCAAGCCTGGCAAGTAGTACAGGCCCATAATTCTTCGGTAGTGATATAGTCATGCAAAAGGCTTTTGCCATCATCAGTAAATTGCCCGTTCTTGTCAATGTTGCTTCCTACTTCTTCCATCCTGTCCCTTGTGTCCATCATAATTTTTCGCGGCGAAAGTTTTTTGCCGGTTTGATTGGCAGGACAAGCTTCTGTGCAACGTCCACATTCGGTGCAGGTATAAGCATCCAATAAATTTTTCCAGCTTAAATCAGCAACATCTTTTGCACCAAACTTTTTATGCTCTTCAGGTGCTGCCTCTGTTGGAATGGTTTCGGGCTGCATGGCATACAAAACTTCTTTTTGAATTTCGGGCATGTTGGCCATTTTTCCCTGCGGCTGCAGTCTTGCATAATACGTATTGGGGAAAGCAAGAATAATATGCAGGTGTTTGGAATAAGGCAGGTAATTCAAAAAAACAAAAATACCTGCAATGTGCAACCACCATGCTGTTCGTTCAATAGCAATGAGTGAAGAAGCATTATAGTTTTTGAAAACCGGTGCAATGTTGTTTGAAATCCAGAAGGCACCTACGTTGCTGTAATGTTCATGTCCCTGCAATTGCAAACTTCTGTCGGCGGAATTCATCAGCAAAAACAAGGTCATTAAAACAATTTCAAAGCACAGGATGTAGTTGGCATCGCTACGCGGCCAGCCATTCAGTTCCTTCATATTGAGGCGGCGTACTCTTACCCAATTTCTTCTAATCAAAAAAACAATACAGGCAGTCAATACTAAAAAAGCCAGCACTTCAAAAAAATCGATTACGAAAGTGTAAACGCCGCCGAGGTAGGGAGCAAACAAGCGGTGCGTTCCAAAAATGCCATCCAGAATAATTTCAAGTATCTCGATATTGATGATGATAAAGCCTGCGTACACCGCAAAATGTAATAAGGCTACCAAAGGCTTATCAAACATGCGTTTTTGGCCAAAGGCCATCAGCAGCACGTTTTTCCAGCGTTCGGGATGCGGTTCAAAATTTTCGTCGCGGCCCAGTTTTATATTCCGGCTAATGAACTTTGTTTTTCTCACAAACAGCCAAATAGCTATTGCGGCTAAAACAATAAATAAAATTTGTTGCACCAACTGCATATACATTTGCTAATTTAAGCCTTGTAAAAATAGGAGCTAAAATGGAAACTATACAAAAACGGAATTGTGTTTTAGATAAAGAGGCGATCAACAGGCGCATGAAACGCATGGCGCTGCAGATTGCCGAACAAAATATTGATGCAAAAGAGTTAATTATCGCAGGCATTGCAGGCAACGGGGAAATTGTAGCCAGTTGCTTGATGGATGAACTGGGAAAAATGGATTCTTTTGATATGCAGTTTGTGCAAGTACAATTAAATAAAAAAGAACTTTCAGAAGTTTTGCTGGCTCCCGCTGTTAATGTGAACCAAAAGGTTGTCATTCTTATAGACGATGTGGCGAACACAGGTAAAACTATGTTGTATGCATTAAAACCTTTTTTGGCTGCTAATCCAAAAAAAATACAAACCCTTGTTTTAGTAGAAAGAAGCCACAAACTTTTCCCAGTGCAAACCGATTACGCCGGGTTATCGATCACTACCACTTTACAGGAACATATTGCTGTAGAAGTGGAGGGAGATGTGATAACGGGAGCGTGGCTGTATTGATAAAAGTTATATGCAGTTATCAATAAATCTTTAAATTGTCAATTAACTTTCTGACGAAGTAATTGATCAACTAAAACGCTATCCAATGCCCTTTTAATTTCCCGTTCGATAACTCCAAAGCAGGAGCAGGAATTTTCAAAACATTTACCAGCGAAAAAACAGTTTTCAAAAAAGAACTTTTTGTTTTAATCTTAGTAAGATCGATATCCGGCGCCAAATACCATTGGCGATAGCGTTTTATATCTCTACGGTCGAATAACACATTGCCATTCTTATCAAAGGCAAGATTCTCGTAACCGCCAAACATGTTATCAGCACCATAACCTACAGCAATATTTAACCACGACGGCAATTGGCTGCTTTTTAAAATTGATCTAAGGTTCAGGCTAAGCCAATAGGTTTGGGCATTATAGTCTTTCAAAAGCCGTTCCTGCAAACTTTTCCCAAACAGATCATTGGCTCTTTGCTCTAAAGATGCCGGTGTATAATTTTTACGATGCGAGGAAAATTTAATGCTGATCTTTTGTTCTTCCCATGTTAATTGTTGTGCCGCGAATAAAGATGCACCAAAAATATCGGCGCCTGCATCGGGCCAGCTCCAGCCCCATTCGGCAGAGCGGCCATCGAGGTATTCAATGGAAAGCATGTAAAGCAAACTCGTTCCCGATCCCAGCAGAACAGATTTACGGTCACTTACACCTGCCCATTTCCAAAGGTCTGTATTGATACGACTGGTATGATAAGCTGTCCATGCATGACCAATCTTATCCATTTGCATCCACTCACCCGCATCATTAAACGTATGAAAAGATGAACGTGGATACCCTTTGTACCAGGCCTCATTCAAAAAAATAAATGAACCGCCATAACCCAACACTGATGCAGTGCCTACAAGCCATTTGCGACTGTTGCTTTTTGCATGTAATGAAACATCAAACGCTTTAGCCGGTTGTATATGAAAACTATCCTGCGCCATGGCCGCAGCCGATACAAAAATTAAAATAAAGAAGCAGCATTTTCTCACCTTTCAAATGTACGTACACTTAACTTCGCATAGATTGTAAATTGAAATAACTTAGGAGGAAGAGTTCATGGTTCATAGTTAAGTAGTTCATAGCGCAGACAACCATAAACTTTTGCGAAACAAAAAACATAAACCCTAAAACTTCAAACTTTCATGGACGCAGCAATTCAACAAAACGTGGACAAATGGCTCAATGGCGCTTTTGATGAGGAAACAAAAGATCAGATCAGGGAACTCCAAAAAAATGGCCCGGATGAATTGGCTGATGCTTTTTACCGCAACCTTGAATTTGGTACAGGCGGCCTTCGCGGACTGATGGGGGTGGGCACCAACCGCATGAATAAATATACGGTGGGAATGGCTACGCAAGGTTATGCCAATTATCTCAATCAAAGTTTTCCGAATGAAGAAGTAAGCGTAGCTATTGCACACGACAGCCGCAACAACAGCCGCTTTTTTGCTGAAACGGCCGCAAATGTTTTTGCTGCTAACGGCATTAAAGTTTTTTTGTTTGATGACATGCGGCCCACGCCGGAACTATCTTTTGCCATTCGTTATTTAAAATGCAAGGGCGGTTTGGTTTGCACGGCTTCACACAATCCGAAAGAATATAATGGCTACAAAGCTTACTGGACAGATGGCGGGCAATTGGTGCCTCCGCATGATAAAAATGTAATTGCCGAAGTAGAAAAGATCCATGATGTAAATGATGTAAGGTGGCGCGGCGGCGAAGCTAACATTACGATTATAGGCAAAGAAGTAGATGATGCGTATATCAAGATGGTAAAGGGTTTAAGCGTTTATCCTGAAGTGATTCAACAGCAAAAAGACCTGAAGATCGTGTACACACCCATACATGGAACGGGCATTAAACTGGTGCCTGTAGTATTAAAGGAATTTGGTTTTGAGAACGTTCACATTGTAGAAGAGCAGGCAACACCTGACGGCAATTTCCCTACCGTTGTATATCCCAATCCTGAAGAAAAGGAAACCATGAGCATTGGTTTGCAAAAAGCGGAAGCGTTGGATGCCGATATTTTGTGCGGTACCGATCCGGATGCCGACCGTGTGGGTATTGGTGTAAAAGATAACCATGGAAAATGGGTGTTGATGAATGGCAATCAAACCGCCGTGCTGGCCTTTAACTACATGATGGAAAGCCGCAAAGAAAAAGGCGTTGCACAGCCAAATGATATGGTAGTGAAAACTATTGTAACAACCGATCTGATTGATGTAATGGCTGCAGCCTATGGGGTTAATTGTTATAATGTACTTACTGGTTTTAAATGGATCGCTGAATTAATAAAAGAGAAAGAAGGCAAAGAAAATTACGTGATCGGTGGAGAAGAAAGTTACGGCCTGATGATTGGTTCGCAAATACGCGATAAAGACGCCGTTTCGGCCGTAGCCATTTTATGCGAGATGGCCGCTTATGAAAAAAACAAAGGAAGAAGTTTGTATGAAAAGCTGCTGAACCTGTATTCAAAATATGGCTATTACCAGGAAGGCCTGATCTCCATCACCAAAAAAGGAATGAACGGCCAGCAGGAAATTGCGCAGATGATGGAGCAGTTTAGAAACAATCCGCCAAAAGAATTAGGCGGCATAAAAGTGTCGCAATTATTGGATTACCAAACCCAGGTGAAAACAAATTTGCAAACAGGCGAAAGATCCACAATCAATTTGCCCAAATCAAACGTGCTGCAATTTATTTTAGAGGATGGTAGTAAAATCAGTGCCCGTCCTTCCGGCACCGAACCAAAAATTAAATTCTATTTCAGTGTAAATACAAAGCTGGAAGCTGTTGAAAAGTTTGAGGAGGCACAACAGAAAGCAAAGGATAAAATAAAAAGCATTCTTGCGGATATGAAGCTTTAATGACTATTTCTTTTGCCTTAAAGTGTTAAGCGACCGATTTGGAGTTTTTCGCATAATGTAATTACTTTGTGGTTACAAAATATTTATGTTATGGATGTTTCAGTAATCCCCATTGGCAATTCTAAGGGAATCCGGTTGACAAAAACC